>JBDSEJ010000198.1:0-1630 GCA_039920105.1 Candidatus Nitrotoga sp.
ACTTGGCCAACTATCTCGGATGGTTTCGTGCCCTCGACCGTGCAAAAGGCAATGAACCGAAACCCCAGCAGTGGCTGGCTATGGCGATCGGTGAAACGGCCTAACAACATGATTTGCGAACACAGCCTTAAACTTTTGCAGTAGAAAATAAATTGTCACCCAGTTTTTTGGCAATTAAGTGGCCAGAATTTGTGGATCACAGATAGATAATAATTTTTTTCATCAATTTTTCGAATGGAAATATTCAACATAAACAAAAAAAATGCACGTCCGAAAATTTTATTTCGGCCGCACTTGACTCCAGATACCACCGTTTTTTTATTTCCTACCATAAGTAACAAAATGATATTCCAATGCCTGGGGGGTTTCCTGGCTGCATTGCTCGCGTGCCAATTCCTGCCATAGTTTTTTATCAAATTCCGGAAAGTGAGCATCGCCCTCTACGTCTTGTCTAATTTCGGTAAGATAGATCAAATCCACTAACGGCATGGCCAATGCGTAGATTTCAGCACCGCCGACGATAAAAACTTCATCATCATCCACGCAAGCATTTATCGCATCATCTAAAGAGTACGCCATAATACAGCCTTCAATTGTTAATGCATCATTGCGTGTCACCACCACGGTAGTGCGACCGGGCAGCGGCTTGCCTATGGAATCGAAAGTCTTGCGTCCCATAATAAGATGGTGCCCCATAGTGAGCGATTTAAAGCGTTTAAGGTCTGCAGAGATACGCCATGGAAGAGTGTTGTTGATCCCAATGGTACGATTACGAGCCATTGCAGCTATGATCGCAAGCTTACTTTTCCTTTTCCCCCCACTTTCGTCGCTCGTCATACAGAAACTGCGGCTTTAATCGCCGGATATGGATCATAGCCTTCCAGCGTAAAGTCCTCAAACTTGAAATCGAAGATATTCTTCACTACGGGATTGATGTGCATGACAGGCAGCGCTCGCGGCTCGCGCGACAGTTGCAGCTCAGCCTGTTCCAGATGGTTACAGTACAGGTGTGCATCGCCAAAGGTATGTACGAAATCACCTGGTTTGAGTCCGCATATTTGAGCCATCATCAAGGTAAGCAATGCGTAAGACGCGATATTGAACGGCACTCCTAGGAAAATATCCGCACTGCGCTGATACAGTTGACAGGAGAGCTTGCCGTCAGTCACATAGAACTGGAACAGGACATGGCAAGGTGCCAACGCCATTTGATCCAGCTCCCCTACGTTCCAAGCGGTAACGATCAAGCGGCGTGAATCGGGATTGCATTTAATCTGTTCTATAACATCTGAAATCTGGTCGATTGTGCGACCATCCGATACTGTCCATGATCGCCACTGTTTGCCATAAACCGGGCCAAGATTGCCCTCCTCGTCAGACCACTCATCCCAAATTCTGACATCATTTTCTTTGAGGTAGCGGATATTGGTATCGCCCTGCAAAAACCATAGCAACTCGTGAATAATGGATTTCAAGTGACATTTTTTGGTAGTGACCAACGGAAAACCATGTTCAAGATTAAAGCGCATCTGATAGCCGAATATACTTACGGTGCCAGTGCCGGTGCGGTCACTCTTCTTTGTGCCGTGATTTAGCACATGTTTCATCAAATATAAATACTGGCGCATAA
>JBDSEJ010000199.1:0-3792 GCA_039920105.1 Candidatus Nitrotoga sp.
CGTATTGGGCAGAGTTGCCGCATGCCTTGTTGGCTAAAGTTTCTAACCGCATCATCAACGAAGTTCGAGGCATTAACCGCGTTGTATATGATATTTCCGGGAAGCCGCCTGCAACTATTGAGTGGGAGTGAGTGGTATGCTAAGCTGCAATATTTCTTCATTACTGTCAGTGGCTTGTGTGTTTGGATGATCACTGCTCCTACATCATCAATTGAACAGATTTTCGCGGTAAGCGATTGATGTCCAAAGGCTTCACGCTTGTTGCCATGTCAGCGGTTCGATGTGCAGCGTATAGATTTGACGGTAAACCTGACGGTATATTTGTCCTTAAAATCTAAGCATTTTCGGTTACCGGTGAATCCATAGGCCTCAGACGGTAAAACAAAACAATAATTGCCTGCAAATTAAAGGCGCTTTGGCAAGCTTGTGTATAGTGGCGTTCCGGTTCATATTTCTGCGCAGTAAATATCGCTGTTTTTCTGAAAAAGTGAATCGTGATGAGCGAATAACAGTACTACGAATTCGTCGCCATTGACGAGCCACTGAAGCCGAAGCAGATGATGGAACTGCGCGCGCGTTCGTCACGCACGAGCATTACTCCAACCAGCTTCGTCAATGATTACCAGTGGGGCAATCTCAAGGGCGATCCGGTTGACTGGATGTGGCGTTACTTTGATATTCACGTCTATGTCGCCAGATCCGCGTTGATGTAGTCTTTAGAACTTCCATCTTGCCAGTAATGACCGCCCTTTCCTACCGCATTTCAACAGTTAATTCCGCTCGCATCATTTGTTCTGCAAAAGGCTCTCTAGTTTTTATATCAACCCTGCGTTAATTGAATGGAATAAGCTCCTGTCCCGAAAGCCGAGTAATGCCTTACACGAACGAAATACTCTCCGGGTGCTAGACGGCGGCGTATGAGGGCATTAGAGGCAACCCCGTCGTCGTCATTGCTGGCAATTTCCGGAATCTGGCTATTTGGACCATGTATACTCATGAAGGTATCCGTCGTTCCGCTCGTTTGGATGGTGTAGGTATCTTCAGTTGTTATATTAAATCGATATGGATCGCTTTCATTTGCTGCGGAGATAGTCGCATTGATGCTTGCGCCATTTATAATAAGTTCGGGGATGGGACTGGGGCTGGTGCCATCAGAGCGTACCCCAACTGCATAATTTCCTGTTGTGCTCGGACTATAAAGACGAATGCGCAGATAGTAGGTGCCTGCCGAAAGATTCCGTATAATTTGTGAATTAAAATTTTCGCCCGCATCATCGTCTGATGTCACTTCGATAATCGGATCATTGGGGCCAAACAGAGTCATGAAAGTATCGGATGGTCCAGTGGTGTACATGGTGTGAGGACCAAAGGATGGTACTTCGAACCGGAAAACGTCAGTTTCTCCTGGTGTTCCGATATCAGCCTGCGTTGGGTTGGCTCCAACAATAATGAGCGGTATCTGTGGCTGAGGCGTAATGACAGCATCGTCATACACAATACCTAAGGCAGCACTGTCTAGAACATCAATAGGACGCGAACCAATAGTTCCTGAAGGAGTGTTATTCATTGGATCGGTCAAATTTTGCCCAAAAGGACCGCCGTTTGTTGGAAGGTAGCCTTGATTCGGGAAGCGTATTTGCCATTCATGCCATATCTTATCGACCATACAATGATTCATAAAGAACACAGGATCATTCGGAGAGGTCATCGGTAACATAGAGCCGCCCACCCAGACATGGCCTCGGTTGTGCAGGTTGGGGCCAATCCAGCCTTCAAGTTGATTACGGAAGCTTGGATTGCTGTTCACGTTCCAAGGAGAGGTGTCATAAGGAGTGACTGCCATAACTTGATCAATTTGAGCTTGGGTAGACAAGGTTGGCAGCCCGTTTTGCCCAAAAGTTCGCATAAGTGGACCCGCCGGCAATCCGCTTGAATTGATAACTGTCCATTGGCCGGCCCGGAATGGTCCTGTCCGAACTATTCCACCCGCATCCCCATTTCCCCCAAGCAAGTCGGCATTCCACATAGAGGCATTTGCTCCTCCCGAAGGCCAGTTCCAGTAAGGTATTCCGAGATTTGTGTTGCCGGATACGCGCTGAAGTTCTCGCTCGAGATCAAAAAGAAAACGACGGTGCCAAGGCAGAAAGGCAGAACATCTATGTATAGCGCTCATAATGGCATTTGCATGCCGGAGAACAAATTGATCATAAATACCCTCGGCTTTCAATGAACGAATTGCTGTCACGAATTCTGCTCGTTCAGTAGCTGTCAAGGTATTTGCATCTTTTCTAATAGCCATGATAGTCTCCTTTTTTTTGAATTATTCTTTTACATTGGAAAACTCAACAGAATACTGAGCGATTGCTCTTGCCATTTCCAATAACGAATCATATTGGGTATAGGGCAGATATTTTGTATAAAACTTATTTTTTACCTGATCATACTTGTAAATAATTTCCTTTCCATTAATTGACAGGTTGATATCGTCTTTTATCTCAATATTTTGATCTTTAAACATTTCTTTATGATGTGCCATGTTGTGTACCCCTTTTTTAATAATGAAATTGATCCGTCCTTTGAATAAAGTTAAACAAATTTTGAGAAACCCGTAAGGGGATAAAACTTTCTGTGTTATTTATTCACCACACATTGCAGTTTCAATGTAATAATATTTTCTGTATCACGCCCACGCCCTTGAATCACAGCAGATAGGTCAACAAGATATCCATCCAGCTTATCGTAATTTAAATTTGCAAATCCGAGCGTTCTCGGAAAATCTGATATGGTAGATTTCATTCCATTTGTTTTTATAGTCAGGAGTTCAAGGCTCATCGTTTCTTCAAAAAGAGATGCCTCATATTTCCCTGATTTAGTTAAATTCTCAATCATGAAGCATCCCTCGTAGCGAGCCTTCACTTTAAAAGTGCCCTCTTTCGAAATAGCCAGGACCCCAGACTGAAGCGTTGGTATCCCTGTGCAGACACTACTCTCCCCTGACGTTATGTAGCAATTCATGTTTTTCAAATTGAAAGAATCCTGTGACATTGCCGCTGGACTTTTCTGAATAAGTATCAAGATACCCATGAGAATCACAGATAATGGTTTCATGACACCTTTCTTTAATTGTCAAGCATAATAGGGACAAGCCAACGACTATTTTTACTCTTACGTGCAGTTATTTCACACATATGCCCGCACAATCGGCGCCACCCTTAGCAGGATCGCAATTATCTGCAGGATCATCGACACACTTCATACCTTCAGGGCATAGAAAACCGGCAATTCCGCCACACATGTGTTTTGGTTTCTGACCATAGTAAGCAGAGCTTCCTTTGGGTGGATAGTCAATACGTTTTCCCTCTCTTGGTTTGGTTGGTTCTGTTGGCCCTAACTTAACGGTATCGTGAACCTTTTGTGGCTTAACTGTTTCTACATCTATTGTTTCAACATCTCCATCGGTATGCCGGGCGGTATATACGCTCACAACATCCACTGAAACGGGGCTTTTCAAAACCAAAAACCCTTCCAGAAAGGCGAAATCCACACAAACACCACCAATCGGGCAAAAGTAACTTGCGAGGTCAAAGCAATTTACTCCGACTGCGCCGTCTGGTTGGAGAGTAATTCTCTTGAATGGAGTAACATCGAAGGGGCCTGGCTCAGAACCAATCTGCGTTGCAAGCGCCACCTTGGCTGCAGTAATGATTTTTTTATTGCTAGGATTGTGAATATTGACGATAGTACGGTAAGTGCCTCTCGCTAAGGTACCATCCTGGTGTGGTAGCAATAACG
>JBDSEJ010000200.1:0-5439 GCA_039920105.1 Candidatus Nitrotoga sp.
TCCCTAGATTTATCATGGCCATATTATTGCTGTTTTTAATGCTAAATGGAATAAGCCCGTCGATTTTAACGATATGGCGCGATTATCTGGATTGGACACCGTTCAACGCGCCATAGAGAACGCAAGCGCACCGGATAAGAGAACGGATCAACCCGGCAAGAAAAACGCCGCTGAAGTGATTGCGGTAGGCAGATTCTTGTCCGAGCCGGAACCACTACGCGCTCAGTTACCGACTGCCGAGCCGTATCCGGTGGAGGCACTGGGCGACACACTGTGCGGCGCAGCTAAAGCCTTGCATGAGTCAGTGAAAGCCCCGTTGGCAATGTGCTGTCAAAGCGTACTGGCGGCGGCATCGCTGGCGGCGCAAGCACACTACGACATCAAGTTACCTTGGGGCGAGCGCAAACCCTTATCCCTTTTTCTGCTGACCGTGGGCGAATCGGGCGAACGTAAATCCGGCATTGACGATCTGGTGCTGGGCGCAGCAAAGACACAGGAGCGCGCCGACATGGAGATTTACCACGCCGATCTAAAAATCTACGAAACCGAACTTGCCTCATGGACTCACGCCGCAGATGCGGCTCGTAGGACGGTGACATCTGGCAAAAAGGGCAGCGTCACAGCAAGCGAGGTTTGCGAAGCCGTAGAGCGATGCGGTGACAGGCCAGAAGCGCCTATTGCGCCGTTGCGGTTCGTGAGTGATCCAACAGTTGAAGGTCTATACAAACTGCTTGCGGGTGGACAGCCAAATGTCGCGTTGTTTTCAGATGAAGGCGGCCTGCTTATCGGTGGTCATGCCCTCAATTCTGACAACGCCCTTAAGACGATGGCCAGGTGGTGCAAACTTTGGGATGGTTCGCCGTTTGATCGTGTGCGCGCGGGTGACGGTGCGGGTGTTCTTTATGGGCGACGCATGGCGCTACACCAACTGGCCCAGCCTGACGTTATGACAACGCTGCTATCCGACCGCATGGCTAACGGGCAAGGACTGCTTGCACGCTGTCTGGTGGCATGGCCAAAATCAACTATCGGCGAGCGTCATATAGAGCGGTTCGAGTGGGCTGGCGAGCGGCGTGAGGTCAAACGCCTGTACGCCGTATCGAAAACCTTACTGGAGGCGCAGCCAAGCATCGGGAATAGTCCGCAAGAACTCGTCCCGATCGAACTGCCGTTATCGGAAGCGGCGAAGCATATGGCTGTGGCTGCCGGCAATCAGTTCGAGTCATTGATGGCGAAAGGCGCTGATCTGTCAGAACTGCGCGACCGGACATCAAAGGCGCTAGAAAACGCTTGTCGTATCGCAGGTGTGCTTACTGTAATAGATAACGGACTCGCATCCCGGCAGATCGAGACCGACCATCTTGCTCGTGCGCTTGTGCTGGTTCAATGGTACTTAAATGAGGCATTACGTATACGAGGTGCGGCGGCGATACCGCAATCCGTCACCGACGCTGAAATGCTATCGGCCTGGCTTAAAGAAAAAGGCACTTCCAACTTCCGCACCAAAAAGGTATTGAACTCCGGGCCGAGCCAGTTGAGAAACAAGGCGCGACTGATGGCGGCGATCCGTGAATTAGTGCAATGCGGTTACTTAATCGAAAACGATTCTGGCACCGTGGTTGATGGAGTTGCTGCGCGCGCATCTTGGAGGGTAATACATCATGTGGTTTAACCCTGCCGAGCTAACGGAAACGCAGCCTGCTCGCCCTGCGACTTCTGCGACTCTTGCGACTTTCCCACAAAAGGAAGTATCAAACCCACCGAAAGTCGCAGAAGTCTCAAGAGTCGCAACCCCCCATGAGGCGACGAGCGGGCCAGCAAAAATTGCCACAGGCAGCTCGGGGA
Source organism: Candidatus Nitrotoga sp. (assembly GCA_039920105.1). GTDB lineage: Bacteria > Pseudomonadota > Gammaproteobacteria > Burkholderiales > Gallionellaceae > Nitrotoga. The sequence goes on from JBDSEJ010000200.1 coordinate 1,846, forward strand.
CTTCCTCAGACGCGCGCACCTCGAAAATGGTCGCCAATCTCAAAGCCGATCCCGGCTTGATTTATGCAATACAAAGCCATGACCAGGTTGAGCCTGACGCCGAGATTCTGACGTTGGCGATCCGAGGTAAAGGAGTCTGCGAGCTTCGCGTTCCGAAGTCGCGTTATGACGGCTTTGCAGTGTTGGAATTGATCGAGAAGCATACGACGCAGGAGACATTGCAATGACCAACAGGGTGAACAAGATGAGACCACAAGAAACAGGGAGCAAGGCGAGAGTACGGCGCTTCCGCGCCAAGCTGGCAGCCCAACAGTGTGCTCGGCTGGAAGTCGTGATTGGCGCTGACGTGATCGAAACGGCGCGAGCCATTGCAAATCGGAAGGGATGGCCAATTTGGCAAGTTGTCCAAGAAGCACTGAAAGCCTACACGGGCGCTTCCGGTAACGTGGCCCATGATTGATAAAGTGGTTGAAGCGAGCTATGAACGGCGACGGCGATGGCGCGAGCATTTTGAAGAGATTGATCGTCTTCGAGAGAATTACGAGTCCGATGATACCGATTATCGTTGGCGCGTCTATCCGGTTATCCCAGAAGATTTGCGCAGCATTACTTGTGGTGCCAGAAGCAAGCGAACTGGGCATCCATGCAAGAACGTCAGCCTCTACCGTAACGGTCGTTGCAAGTTTCATGGCGGGCTATCAACCGGGCCAAAGTCCAAAGCAGGCAAACGGAAAGCCGCAAAGAACGGAAAGAAGGGCGGGAGGCCGAAGGTTAAATCGGACTTCATGGAATATTGACGGATGTTAATGTTTTCGGAGCAGTACGCGCGTACCCGCGCGCGCGTATTTACGTTTACCGACTTTGATTTATTTTGATTTTTTTTCAGTATTTGGCGTCGGCAAGAGTTTTTAGTGACTAGAACGCGTATGTGTGCACGCGTGTGCAGGAGACGATCAATGGCTTTAGACAAAGACATCAAGCGCAGCATCAACCGTGCCGCCCACCAGTTGACGCAGCAGCAGTATTTCCGGTTGCGGGTTGCAATCGCCGCGAGGGTCAAAGCCATGCAGGCTGAGAAAAAGCCGAGAAGTGAGGTGGCGAGTTATCTGGAGAAGATTGCTGCCAATGGCAGCGTTAATTGAGTGCGATTTTGAGCGTTCCGCGCGCAACTGGTAACAGTAAAATAACAGGTAAAAAAACCAAACCCCATGGAAACGGTGAGGTTACAGGGAGGGTTTTTGTGACCAGTACGCTCACGCGCGCGAGGAAGTAAACAAGAGAGGACAACAAGAACATGTCAACGAAAAAGAGCAAAGCAAAAAATAGCGGTAAAGCCTGCTAATACAAAGCACAATCCCAACACATTAGAAATAGTCAAAAAAAACTGACTAAACCAAAGAAGATGCTTTTGCATGAAAAGTGATTATGCCCAGCGTACTCCGGCGCTGTAACGATGCAAGTCTACAATAAAATTTTTAGTGAAGTGGATTTAATGACGCTTATCAAAGCAATGAAAGTTCAAATTCAGGCAGTACATGATGGTGATATGAAGCGCACCGAAGAAATGCTGATTGTGCAAGCACATACCCTTGAGGCGATATTTAACACGCTAGCGCAACTTGCAATGCGCTCGGATTTTATGCCGAAGCTTGAAATCTATTTGCGCTTAGTCTTGAAAGCGCAAGGACAATGCACGGCTACTCTGGAAAAACGAACTACGGGCGCAACAAGCAGAAAAGATAAGGCAATGGCAACCGATGGCTAAATCCACTGGCGCACGAACACGGGCAGGCATAGCAAAAGTATCGCTAAACGCTTACAAGGGCAGATTTCGCCCCATGCTGCGAGAAATGTCCAAACTCTTGCGTGTTTAAAGAGATAGGCTCGAATGGTTATAGCAACATTCGGCAACATTCAAGCACATGCATATTTATGATGAGAAGCGCGCCCATGTGATGTATCCGGCAGCAATAATGGCAGGGACAATAAGGATGTAGAACAACACTGCGCCACCAGGGGCTAGCTCGTAAGCGCTTAAACCTGCAAACGTAACCATTGCAATGATGCGAAAAATTGCGGAGCCTATTACTGTCACAGTCACTCCGCACGCGTGCCATAAAAATGGGATGAGCACTTTTTGCCGTCTTTGCGCATTGTCAACCAAACGATACAATAAGCAATTGTAGCTCCAACAAATGGTTCGATAGTGAACTTGCCGAAAAAAAATGATGGGTTTGCAAGTACAGCGTTAACGGTCAAGTAGCGCGCATTGAAATCCTCAAAGGATATTCTCTCTGGCTCTTTCGTCGCGTAGCGCATTGAATTCCTCAAGGGACATTCTCTTGGGCTGCTGCTGCATAGTATTGAATTCTTCAATGGACATTCTCTCTGGCTCTTTCGTCGCGTAGCGCGCATTGAATTCGTCGTAGCTGATCTCTTGCTCTGCGTGTGCTTTTTGTTCCATCTTAACTTTTCGTTCAGCCTCAGCTCTTTTTTCCATCTCCGCTTTTCTTTCAGCCTCAGCTCTTCGCTCATCCTTTGCTTTTTGTTTCGCCAGGGCGCTCTGCTCGCCCCAAGCCTTCTGTTCCGCCTCAGCCTTATGCTCGGCTTGGGTTTTCAGTTTAGACTGAGTATCCGCTTTTTCTGTTTGTCGTTTAGACTCAAGTTTAAGGGCCTCTTGAAATTTTTCCTGCAACCTTTTCTTTTCAGCCAATTCTAAATCGGCTCTTCGTTCCGCCATTGCTTGCTGTTCCGTATTTATGCTGCGTTTGGCTAATTCTTTCACCCATTCAATGGGGACAGCGAAATTGAGATTTTGCCCTTCAATATAAAAAGTGGTCAGCCCCACTAACATGGCGTTTTCGTCGAACATTCCGCCACCACTAGAGCCAGCCGAGATTGCGGCGGTTGTCTGAATGTAGTGGCCGCCTTTAACATCACGTAAGCTGGAGACAATACCATCCGAAAGTGTGAGCTCAAGGCCACTGGGGGCGCCAATTGCATACACTTTCTCCCCGATCTTGAGCATTTTACTGCTGCCGATTATTGCTGCCTGGATATGAAGGCCTTTAACGCTTAGAGAACAAATATCCCGAACCTGATCTGAATATCGTAGGGTGGCTGGATATTTCTTACCTTCGCTACGTACCTTGAGCTGGTAGGCGTCTTTGATAACGTGGCAGTTAGTAACTATATTCTCGTCTGAAAGAACGACACCGCTTCCAAATATAGAGATTTCCCCTTTAGTATTGATATTTTCCACGACCACAATACTTCTTGCGGCCAGCTCGTAAATTTCACTAGCATTCTTGGCGTGGCCGGTGCAAGCTATAAAAAAGAGAGCGGTGGCAAGCGCGGCGTGTATAAATGAGAGGTGCATATGTTGATTATACAGAGGCATGTATGGGTTTTATCAACTGCTGTTGCTGGCTTCGAAAATCCGATTAATAAATAGGAAATTCAAAGCTAATTTTTAAAATATTCCGAGTATTTCAGTCATAGTCAATCTGGAAGTTTGTGTCGAAGAACCTTATTCCATTTAGCATTAAAAACAGTAATAATATGGCCATGATAAATCTAGGGACTAATCATGGC
>JBDSEJ010000201.1:0-6320 GCA_039920105.1 Candidatus Nitrotoga sp.
GTTATCGAGTATCGCTGGATTGGGCACTCGTTCACGGGCGCATCATGCTATTCGTACTTCTGGCAACGGTTTGCCTTAATATTTATCTTTACACGGTCATACCCAAGGGCTTTTTCCCGCAGCAGGATACCGGCCGTCTGACGGGAGCCATTCAGGCAGACCAGAGCATTTCTTTCCAAGCTATGCGAGACAAACTTGCTACTTTCGTCAACATTGTCGGCCAGGACCCTGCGGTGGAGAGTGTCGTAGGTTTTACCGGGGGAGGGCAGGTCAACACTGGACGAATGTTCGTTGGGTTAAAACCTTTGGCTCAACGCAAGGTATCCGCTGACAAGGTTATCGCCCGGTTGCGCAGTAAGCTCGCCCATGAACCCGGTGCAAAACTGTTTCTGCAATCGGTTCAGGATATTAGAGTTGGCGGTCGTGCCAGAGACGCGCAATATCAATATACGCTCCAAGCAGACAGAATCGATGAGTTACGTACTTGGGAACCCCTCATCCGCCAAGCAATGCACTCGCTGCCGCAGCTTACGGATGTCAACACCGATCAACAAGACAATGGCAGGCAGACCTCGCTGATCATCGACCGAGATGCTGCTGCCCGGCTTGGATTGACGCAGAGACTGATCGATACGACATTGAACAATTTGTTTGGCCAGCGCCAAGTATCAACGATATACAACCCATTAAACCAGTATCGAGTGGTTATGGAAGCTGCCCCTCAATATTTGCAGGGCCCGGAAGCACTAAAGGACGTGTTCATCATTGCTCCCGGAGGCTTGCAAGTACCATTGGCCTCAATCGCCCGCTGGGAAGAGACGGCAACGCCGCTGGTTGTTAATCACCAAGGTCAGTTTGCCGCCTCGACAATTTCATTTAACCTCCCTATAGGCGTGTCGCTTTCAGATGCTACGCGGGCAATTGAGAATGTAATGGCTAAAATCGGCGTTCCCACTTCTGTGCATGGTAGTTTTCAGGGTACAGCTAAAGTTTTTCAAATGTCGCTTGCAAATCAGCCTGTGCTAATCCTTGCTGCCTTGATTGCAGTGTACCTCGTGCTCGGTATGCTTTATGAGAGCTTCATCCATCCGATAACTATACTTTCAACGCTACCGTCGGCGGGAGTAGGCGCGCTTCTAGCGCTACTCGCGTTCAAAATGGAGTTTAGTATTGTCGCGTTTATTGGCGTCATCCTTCTGATCGGTGTTGTAAAGAAGAACGCGATCCTGATGATTGACTTTGCGCTTGAAGCAGAACGACAGCGTGGACTAAATCCGCGAGATGCGATTTTTGAAGCCTGCCTATTACGTTTTCGCCCAATTATGATGACCAGTACGGCCGCCTTATTTGGCGCGCTGCCACTTGCCCTGGGTACGGGCATGGGTGCTGAACTGCGCCAGCCACTGGGAATATCTATAGTTGGTGGATTGATTTTAAGTCAATTGCTAACGCTCTACACGACCCCTGTAGTTTATTTATTCCTCGACCGATTTCGTCTATGGTGTCCAAAAATCTGGAAGCAACGGCCCCAATTTAAATTACTGAAAACTGCACATCGAACAGATTAATGTCTAGTTTGAAGGGGTTGATAATGACTTTAGGAGTTAGCGTTGATAAGAACTAACAATATAACTTGTGTACTGGTATTTTTAAGTTTGGCAGGATGTGCCGTGGGACCTGACTACGAAAGACCTGGCTTCATTGCTCCAGCTGCTTTCAGGGAAGAAGCAAATCATTGGAAATTGGCAGAACCCCGGGATCACAAGCTACGCGGGAAATGGTGGGAAATATATGGTGACATCCAGCTAAATGCGCTTGTACATCAGGTATCAATTTCCAATCAAACTATACATAGTGCCGAAGCCCAATATCGGCAGGCGCTTGCACTTCTTGGCGTTGCGCGCTCACGATACTTCCCCACAGTATCTGGAAACTTTGCTCATACTCGTGGACAAGGCACAAGCTCAACAAACTCTGGTGTAACAATTCCCGGCAATCCCACCGCAGCGATCACCAATACGAACCGGATACTGGTGAATGCCAGCTGGGAGGCCGATTTGTGGGGACGCATAGGCCGCACCGTTGAATTAAATCAAGCTGCAGCTGAAGCCAGTGCCGCAGACCTGCAATCGGCACTGCTAAGTATCCAATCAACTTTAGTACAAACTTACTTTCAATTGCGTATAAATGATGCACAACGTAAATTGCTTGATCAAACTACTTTAGCCTACGAGCGTTCACTTCAAATTACTAAAAATCGATATGAAGCCGGCATCGCAGGACGTTCTGATGTTGTTCAAGCTGATACTCAACTAAAATCAACCCAAGCTCAGGCAATTGATCTTGGCGTGCAGAGGGCGCAGCTTGAACACGCAATCGCTGTACTGATTGGTAAAGCACCGTCCAATTTTTTGCTCAAGCCAAGTACAATCCTGCCAAATTTGCCAGAATTTCCTGCCGGCCTTCCGTCAGAATTACTGGAGCGGCGCCCTGATATTGCTGCAGCAGAGCGTCGTATTAAGGCCGCAAATGCCCAAATTGGCGTTACCCAGGCTGCATTTTTTCCATCTCTCATATTGGGCGCCTCAACTGGATATCAAAGTTCACTGCTTTCCAATTTGATATCACTGCCAAGGCGGGTATGGTCTTTGGGTCCGTCTATTGCGGCCACATTATTTGATGGAGGACTGCGATCATCACAAAAAGAGCAGGCAATTGCTTCATTCGAAAAAAGTGTTGCGGATTACCGCCAGATTGTTCTATCTGGATTTCAGGAAGTCGAGGACAATCTTTCTACGTTACGTATCCTGAATGAAGAAGCTAAGGTACAAATTGAAGCGACACGATCTGCGAAAGAATCCGTCACGCTCTTTAATAACCAATACATAGCTGGAACAGTTAGCTACTTGAATGTAGTTACAGCACAGGCAACAGCACTTGATGCGGACATACGCAGCCTCAATATCACCGGTCGAAGCTTGGTTGCAAGTACAGCTTTGCTGAAAGCACTTGGTGGAGGCTGGCCCGACTTAGACACCACTCAGCAAGTCACCCCGAGGAAAGGGGCATAATTAAGAAAGACGGAGATTGATGAATGCAAGCTCAAATTAGATTTATGTTACGGCGTATGAGAGAAAAGTTGTGGATAAAACCACTTTTTATTTGCCTGCTTTCGATTGCAGCTGCATTTTTAGCTCAAGTAGCTGATAAAATGGAATTATTTCCAAAGGCTCCTGAAGTAACCCTAGAGTCAATCAAGATGTTATTGTCGACCATTTCTTCCAGCATGTTAGTGATGTCAGTATTTGCCGTTGGATCTATGCTTTCGGCCTACCAGTCGGCCAGTAGTGCTGCGACACCACGTGCTTTCATGTTAATGCTAGCTGACGATGTATCCCAAAATGCGCTTTCGACTTTTATTGGCGCATTCATTTTTAGTATCGTTGCTCAAGTTGCTTTAACAAATGAATACTACGAAAGTTCAGGGCGATTTGCCTTGTTTGTGATGACTGTTTTTGTTTTCGCGTTAGTCATTTTTAGTTTCATAAGATGGGTAGATCGGATTGCTCGCTTAGGACGTCTTGATACCATAATCAAAAAAATAGAAGACGCTACTAACGACGCATTGTCACGGCATATAAAAGAACCAACCTTGAAAGCCCTAAAGGCTGAAGGTCGCATAGACGGAGTGGCGATATATGCGCAGACTATCGGCTATATTCAACGAATTGACGTTGGCGCATTACAGGTGCTTGCGAACGCCAGTGATTTATTTATAGAGGTTGCATCTTTACCGGGTACATTTGTAGCGCCGGATAAGCCAGTGGCTTATATTCAATCGCCACAGCTATCCTTCGCGGAAGAAATTGATACCCAATGGATTTCCAAATGTTTTTTTATAGGCAAGGACAGAACTTTCGACGAAGACCCTCGGTTCGGACTTGTTGTATTGTCGGAAATTGCCAGTCGAGCTTTGTCGCCAGCCGTTAACGATCCGGGAACTGCAATTCGGATTGTAAATGCCTTCGTCCGGTTGCTGTCACAATGCGCTCAGAATTCAACGCAAGCGGAACAAAAGCGAGTAGATTTTGACCGAGTGTCTATTCCAGAAATTTTGTTAAGTGACATGTTCGAAGATGCGTTTAACCCTATTGCACGTGATGGTGCGGGAGCCATTGTAGTTGTAATAAGGCTACAAAAAGCCCTGTCGACTTTGGCCGACCTTGGTGGCGCTCCGATGAAAGAGGCAGCCTTAGGGCGTGCCATTTTGGTTTTTGCGCATGCCGAGAATGCGCTTAAGGTATCGGAAGAAATCGTTAAGCTTCGATTTGTGTCTGAATTTGCTTCTAATCGCGAGTCGCGTTCTTCGTAATAGCATTAGTTACTTAGAACTAAGTAAAATGACAAATCGATTGCCAGACAGATTTAGCGCAATTTCAAATTGCTGTCCACAGGCAATAATGCTACGTTGGAAGCCGGTTAAAAATCATCATCTACTTTAAGTAAACACCGTATCCAGTTGGTTTCGACTTTGGTAAATCAGCCAGATTGATTGGTTTGTGGTGCAGATGCTGAACTGCCAAGCAGTTATTACTGCTAAGGTGAGTGGCGAAATATATTTAAACGTTTACCTTTCGGTAAGTGCCGAACTGAAGAATGCATTCTCATGCTAATATTCAGCGCATTGGAATTCAAATTTGTTGGGGTAAACCAGTAATGCTAGTAGAGTGATAACTCTATGGGTCAATAAAAAACATTATATTTTTATTAGGGGAAGCGAAATGAAAATTCTTGGGCCACTGATTCTTGTTGGTTTATTCATTTTTGGTATATTTATCTTATCCAACTGGAACGCGCTAACAACCCCGGCCACGCTATCCTTTGTAATCCTCAGTTTTGAGGCACCACTGGGTCTATTTTTGCTGGGAGTTACTGTTGGTTTCGTGGCGCTTTTTGCCGCATATGTCATCATCCTTCGCACTTCCATGCTGATGGATGCACATCGCTATGCAAGTGAACTTAAAGCTCAACAACAGCTGGCCGAGAAAGCCGAAGCGTCACGGCTTAGCGAACTGCGTAGCCAACTTGATCATGAGTTTGCGCAATTGCGGGAAGCGGCAGACCAATACCGAGTTTCGTTTAGTGCTCAAGTGGAAGGAGTGGAACAGTCATTACGCGGCGTAATTGAAGAAACTAGCCGCAGCCTATCGGCATATATTGGGGAAGTTGAGGACAAGATCGATCGAAGCCTGGTGCACCCGACGAACGAAAAATAAACGAGGTATGAGATGAAACAGAGGGCTCGGATTTCCACTTCCAGTCCAAGAAACAGAAATTTGCTCGATCAGTTCAGCATGCTGTCATCTTTGTCGCGCCGGGGGAGCTGCTACAAAAACGTCTCCATGGAAAGCTTGGGGATTGCTCAGAAATGAATAGTGCATCACCGGCGCTTCAAAACCCCCGCCGATGCCATTCAGGCTATCACAGAATACATGGAAATATTCAACCGACGGCACTGCAAACAGGTAGATTGGGATATCTGTCCCCTGTAGCATATAAGCGCCTATTCTATGAAAATAGGTTGGCGGCATGAACCCGTTGGTGTCCATTTTGTCAACTGACCTCAAATACGACAGAGGGCGAACTGCTGGAGAGGATTGAACATACCCATGTCAGCATTCGTACCGATTTCGAGCATCCCATCCATGTTGTGAAGCGCTTGTTTCGTCATCAAAAAGCGCGCTACAAAAAAATAATAGCTAAAATTTAGCCCAGTTTTACTCGCTGTTCGATTTCGCATTTACTCGCTGTTCGGTTTCGCATTATTTGATACTGGCTCGCCGATAATTGCTAAAAACACATGCCAAAAATACGATTTTAAACGGAAAATGTAAAAGCTCTCCGACCAAAGCCACAAAACATACCCAGACATCTCTTGCAGGGTGAATTATGCAGCGCTTCCTTAGCTTAACCCCAAAGAGGTAATCCCACGACAATGACTGGCTGGCAGTAGAAGCTTGACAAACTTGAGGTCGCACTTTGAACAAGTGTTTAACACAGTGCGCAGTAAGGATTGGAGCACCTACAGCCATACTACAAGATGTCAGCGATGCTGGTCTGAAACCTAATTGATTCGCCAGACTGTCGCAATAAGGTTTATAACGCGTCAGGTGGCTAATGCGATTTAAAATTGCTAGTTCTGGCACGGAGAAGAGCGAGTAAAATCAGGTAAAAATAGGATGAACGAAATAAGGTGCCATTTGTCAATTCATGGTAGCAGGGGATGCGGCCACTGACCAACATACACAACGGACAGTACC
>JBDSEJ010000202.1:0-2992 GCA_039920105.1 Candidatus Nitrotoga sp.
TGCTCGTCGCTGGGAAAATGTGAAGGCACCCAGTCAAGTATCACGCTGATGCCCGCTTGGTGCAGGTAGTCAATCAGGAACATGAAGTCCTGTGGTGTTCCCTGTCGTGCGGTAGGGGCGAAATAGCCGGTGGTCTGGTATCCCCATGAGCCGAAGAAAGGATGCTCTGTTACCGGCAACAGTTCGACGTGAGTAAAGCCCAGTTCGCGCACATGATCCGCCAGCAGCGGTGCAATTTCCCGGTAGCTGAGGGAGCGATTACTCTCTTCGGGCACCCGTCGCCACGAGCCCAAATGAACTTCATAGATAGACATAGGCGCATCTAACGCGTTGGCTGCCCTTCGCTTAGACATCCATTCTTCGTCATTCCAGGTATAAGTCATATCCCAAACGCGAGAGCCGGTGAGGGGCGGCACTTCACTGAACATGGCGCACGGGTCTGCCTTATCAACCTGATAGTTCTGGTCGCGTGAGGCGATGTGATATTTGTAGCAATCGCCGCTACCCACACCCGGTACAAAGTTTTCCCATATACCGGAGTCATCAGCCCGTGGAACTAGAGGGTGGGATGTTTTGTTCCAGCCATTGAAATCACCGATGACCGATACGGCCACGGCATTTGGTGCCCACACCGCGAAATGCACGCCATTTTGTTCGTCGCGGGAGGTGAGGTGGGCACCCAGCTTTTCGGAAAGAAGTGCATGGGTTCCTTCCTTGAAAAGGTATACGTCATGTTCGGTGAGCGGGCCGGGGCTGCCGCGCTGGATGTCTTCTTTTTGGGTGAAGGTTTCATTCATCGGAAGATCTCCTAAGATTTTGTTTTACATCTTTTGGCAAGTGCATTGGCTGAGTTGATAATTTTCAGCAGGAGAACCAGTAGGCGAAAAAAACAAGCAACCATGTACCAGTTCAATCATCAGTTCGCTGAAGTGCAAGCAACGACTACTAATAAAATATTCTTTAGTTGTCAGTGTAGCAAATCAGAAGTATTCTTGATATTATGTTCAGGCAATATATTATTGCACAATAATACTTATTCGGCAAGAATAACAATTTAAGGACAGATGGTGGCAATAGAAACAAAGAAAAAAATCGGAGAGGAGCCCGAAAATCTTTCCGTCAGTACTCAGTTCGAGCCGAATTTGGTATGTGCCGAGGATGCCTTCAACAAACTTATGCAGCTGGTGCGCGCGCTACAGGCTGGCATGCAGAATATAGAAGGTAGCCACGGTCTGAGCGGTTCACAACTTTGGACTCTGTGGCTGCTTTCTGCACAGCCCGGCTTGCGCGTCACTGAATTAGCCGAGGTGCAACACATTCATCCCTCCACCGCCAGCAATCTGCTAGACAAACTAGAGGCGCGCGGATTGGTGCGCAGGGAGAGGCGCGACACTGACAACCGCGTGGTGCGCCTCTATCTCACCGATGCTGGTCTTGAACTGGCTAAGAATCTTCCCGGCCCAATGCAAGGTCGGCTACGCCGTGCATTGCGAAAAGTACCTATGCCGGTTCTGGATGGTTTGCTTAAGGGGGTTACATCAGTGCTGGATAGCATAAACGAGTTGCCCAAGGACACATCTAAAAAATGATAGCCTTAAACATCCCTACTTGATCTTATTGCATGCGACCAAAACTGGTGCAGACTCAACAATGGACAGGTTTATGTGCATTTCCATCGAATTTTTTCGTTGTACCAGCGATTAATAGCTCGCTGGTATCCAAGAGTGCTTGGATTGAATTAATTTAGGCGCTTAAAGTTCCTATAACTTTACTGATTAACTCTAACGTGGCTAAAGTTCGCACAATAAAAGATCAAAAATAATTATGGTAGACTTAAAATCGATCTCAAGACGGTTTAGGAAATGGGTGCAGCAGATGGGGTCAGAGAAGTCGTTCTGTTTTGCCAAGAATGTAGCTCATAGGGGGCTGATTGTTACTCAGTGGCGTGACCTGAGGCATCCTAAAAGTGCGGACAGATGACCGGCCACATTTTTTTTGGCAACGCCCGGTCCATTAAGTACCCCATGGCTTCATGGATGTTTAGTACTTTGTTTTTTTAATCAACTAACTGGAGGCTATTATGCGAATTCTTCATACCATGCTCAGAGTTGGTAACCTGGATCGTTCAATTGCTTTTTATACCGAAGTGCTAGGGATGAAATTGCTGCGTCGAAATGATTATCCGGACGGAAAATTTACACTGGCATTTGTTGGTTACCAGGATGAAAAAGACGGTGCTGTTTTAGAACTCACTTACAACTGGGATGTTGAAGAATATGACCTGGGAACAGGTTATGGTCATGTTGCAATTGAAGTAGATAACGCTGAAAAAGCATGTGTGCTCGTTAAGGAAAAGGGCGGGAGTGTAACCAGAGAAGCTGGGCCAATGAAGCATGGCACAACTGTTATTGCCTTCGTATCCGACCCAGATGGATACAAAATCGAGTTTATTCAAAAGAAAAACTAACCTCAAAGCTATTTTTTCTGTCAGAAAAAAGCTCGTTCTTCACAAATCGCATAAACAACCCCATTTTTGGAATAAAAATGGGCTCTTAATCAATTCACTAAGCTAGTCGACCCATGCTCCCATCCATTGAACAACGGCTTGCAGTAGAAATTACTGCCAAGCCTGCACAGATTGCCTCAGCCATTGCCTTGTTGGACGAAGGTGCAACCGTTCCTTTTATAGCCCGCTACCGCAAGGAGGCGACAGGGGGATTAGACGACATCCAGTTACGGTTGCTGGAAGAGCGCTTGCGCTATTTGCGCGAACTGGAAGAACGTCGCGCTACCATCATTACCTCGATTACCGAGCAGGGCAAGATGACCCCCGTCCTGCTTAATGCAATCACGTATGCCGCGGATAAGACGCATCTGGAAGATCTGTATTTGCCCTACAAACCCAAACGGCGCACCAAGGCTCAAATTGCGCTGGAAGCGGGGCTGGCACCGCTTGCCGATTCATTGCTGGCGAATCCGATGTTGCAACCGG
>JBDSEJ010000203.1:0-4488 GCA_039920105.1 Candidatus Nitrotoga sp.
CTGCTTGACGGACATTCTCATCCGGTGCGCGGTTATTAAACAAATATTCGCCTGGGTCTTTCAAGAAGTACTGAACGGCGAATTGAATATCGATAATATTTTCATCAGCCGTCAACATCAGAGACTCTTTTAAAATCTTGTTTTTGACGTTGTCGCGATAACCAATTTCCACAGTTCTAACTTGACTGATATTCACGACTTCAACGGACTCAACAGGAAATGGCATATGCCAGCGTGGGCCGGGCTGCGTGGTCACTACAAATTTTCCAAAACGTAGCACTACGCCGCGCTGACTTGCATCCACAATGTAAAATCCACTAGCGATCCAGATCAGCAGAACCACCACTGCAATCAGGCCTATGCTGGCATTGAATTTATTAGAGTTGCCATCTCCGCCAGGGGTTCCGGTACCGTTGCCCTTGTTGCCGAACAGAGCAGAGATTTTTTTATTGATGTCGCGCATCACTGTTTCTAAGTCTGGTGGGCCGCCGTTGTTTTTTTTGCCCCATTGAGGGTCATTCAATCCCATAATTCATCCTATTTAATCAATTGTTTAGCTTCAGGGATATCCCATTGTGTCCGTGTACTATATGCTTCCGCCAACGCCGCACGCAATTCATCTATCCCCGCGCCAGTTTTAGCGCTTAAATGAATGCGCGCAATTCTAGCATAATCGTCACGCTGCACAGCCGTGGGTATACCCTGCAAATCGATCTTATTGAATATTAAAATTTGCGGGATATGCTGTGCGCCGATTTCGAGCAGCACCTTGTTAACCTCAGTTATCTGATCAAACCGTTCAGAACTGTTGGCATCCACTACATGAAGCAACAGATCAGCTAACGCCGTTTCTTCTAATGTGCTGCGAAATGCGGCAATTAAACTATGCGGCAAATGACGAATGAAGCCTACCGTATCTGACAATACCACTTGCCCTGATCCCTCGATATATACGCGCCTGGCTGTTGTGTCGAGCGTGGCAAACAGTTGATCTGCAACGTAAGCATTAGCGTGGGTCAGTTTATTAAATAGAGTAGACTTGCCAGAGTTAGTATAGCCAACGATAGACACTGATAATACATCTGAGCGTGTACGTGACCGGCGTAGCACTTGGCGATGGCGATGCAGCTTATCCAAGCGTTCTTTTAATAAAACTACACGTTTATCTAGTTTGCGTCTATCCAGCTCTAACTGGGTTTCGCCCGGTCCGCGAGCGCCTACAGCGTATTTCTGTTGACCCATGTCGGTATTCATTCCGACTAAACGAGTGGAAAGATATTTAAGTTGTGCCAGTTCAACCTGTACCTTGCCTTCATGGCTTTGCGCGCGCAGGGCAAAGATATCCAAGATCAGCATGGTGCGGTCAATTACACGTGCTTTAGTTCGAGCAGTAAGGTTGCGCATTTGCGCAGGGGATAGGTCGTGGTTAAAAATAACCAGCGGTATTTCGTTTTGTTCGACAATGGCGGATATTTCATCCACCTTACCGGTACCCGCAAATAGAGACGCATCAGGACGTTGCCGCCGCCCTTCTACTAATGCAATAGAACGCACACCCGCACTTTCCGCCAGCAGGCGCAATTCCTCTAAGCTTTCTGCATAATCCGGCGTACCAAAATCCAAGCTGACTAATACTGCTGTGTTATTTATTGCAGTGCTTTTGTGCATTACTCAGCATCTAATGGAATGGATATGGCGCGTACGGGAACTATGGTGGAAATGGCGTGCTTGTAAACCATTTGCGTAATCGTGTTTTTTAGTAGTACTACATACTGGTCGAATGATTCAACTTGACCTTGCAACTTGATGCCATTTACCAGATAAATGGCGACCTGAACATGCTCCTTGCGTAGTGCATTCAGGAATGGGTCTTGTAATTGTTGCCCTTTTGTACTCATTGGTTTTGCTCTTATTGGTTATGGCGGGTAACTACTGTACTGGATTTCTCGATTATTCGGAAGAGTGAGCCACTTCAATATGAATATGAGTCTAAAATTGTTCTGCTGGGTTGGTCGATATGTGAAGCATGGTGATCAACGTAAAGTAGCAAACCTGCAAACCTTGGCGCATATCAAGGCATTTTTGGACGAGACGTTGGGAACGGTTACGGTAGAAAGTGAGAATATCGTTTAGGCGTATTAATGGATGAATGGAGGTGGCTATCGATTGGCCATGATTAAGTGTGCTCGCGAAATTCAGTAAATATAAACATTAAATTGCTGATTCGTCTGTCTCACCTGTGCGGATTCGAATGATTTGTTCCACCGAACTAACGAAAATTTTACCGTCACCAATTTTTCCAGTATGCGCTGCCTTAACGATGGCGTTCACAGTGGCGTCCAGCATGGCAGCAACAATCACTACTTCGATCTTGATCTTGGGCAAAAAGTCCACTACATATTCTGCGCCACGATACAGCTCGGTATGTCCCTTCTGTCGTCCAAATCCTTTCACATCGGTTACAGTTAATCCGCTAACCCCCAGTTCTGATAGTGCTTCACGCACTTCATCGAGTTTGAACGGCTTGATGATGGCTTCAATTTTTTTCATGGATGACCTCGAATCTGAATGTTTTGTAAGTATAGCGTATCTAAAAGCCGTCCTGATAATGAACGGTGATTGGGTAGCGCCAGTCCTTACCAAAGCCGCGATCAGTAATGCGCACGCCTACGGGTGCTTGGCGGCGTTTGTATTCGTTGACGCGGATCAAATTAACCACCCGATGCACATCCACCTCGATATAGCCGTGTGCCACAATCTCAGCGATGGTTAAATTTTGCTCCACATAACAGGACATTATGCCATCAAGCACATCGTAAGGTGGCAGGCTATCCTGGTCGGTCTGATTGGGCTTCAGTTCTGCGCTGGGCGGCCGTGTGATAATGCGCTCCGGGATCACCCTGCTCAAACTGTTGCGATAATTAGACAGACGATACACCCAGGTTTTGCTAATGTCTTTAAGTACTGCGAAACCGCCCGCCATATCGCCATACAGGGTGCAATAGCCGACGGTCATTTCCGACTTGTTGCCAGTAGTTAGTACCAAAAAACGAAACTTATTGGATAAAGCCATCAACAAATTGCCACGTATGCGAGCCTGTAAATTTTCTTCTGCGGTGTCTGGTGTTAGCCCGTTGAACATACCATCTAATGTAGAGAGATAAGCGTCAAACATCGGCTTGATGTCCAGTTCATCGTAGCGCACACCAAGTATGACGGACATTTCGCGCGCATCATCCAAGCTGATTTGCGAGGTATAGGGCGATGGCATCATTACTGCGCGTACCTTGTCTGCACCCAGTGCATCTACAGCTATCGCCAAGGTTAGCGCTGAATCGATACCACCGGATAAACCCAATAGCACACCCGGAAAGCGGTTTTTGCCGATATAGTCCCGCACTCCCAGGCACAGTGCTCGATAGATGCTGTCCTCATCTTTCTGGACAGGGGTTCTCTCGCCAGGCATTAATTCGCCGTTGTGGATTTCAATTAGCCCAAGTGTTTCTTCAAAAGAAACGAACTGATGAGTTAGTGCGCCGTGTGCATTCATTGCAAACGAAGCGCCATCGAACACTAATTCATCCTGTCCGCCCACCATGTTGGCATATATAATTGCCAAGCCGGTTTCACCGATTCGATCACCAATTGTTTTATAGCGTAATGGCTGTTTGCCGACGTGATACGGGGAGGCGTTTAGCACTAACAATACCTGCGCTCCTGCTTCGTATGCAAGTTGAACTGTATGATCTCTCCAGATGTCACCACAAATATTAAGTGCAAATTTGACGCCCTGCATTTCAATTATGCAGGGAGATTTGCCGGGCGTGAAATAGCGTCTTTCGTCGAACACACTGTGATTTGGCAATTCATGTTTGTGATAGGTGGTGATAATTTTGCCGTCGCGCAACACAGAGGCAGCGTTGTAGCGTTTGTCATCTTTCGCAAGTGGATGCCCCACTACCACGGTTAGTCCCCAAATTTGTTGCGCAAGCTCATGCAATGCCTGATCGCAAGTAAGGTAAAACCCGGTTCTTAGCAGTAAGTCCTCCGGGGGATAACCGCATAAGCTTAATTCGGGCGTAAGCAGCAACGTGACGCCCTGATGCTTGGCCTGCTCTGCGTATGCAAGTATCTTGGCGGAATTGCCAGCCAAGTCACCAAGCATGCAATTGATTTGTGCAATTGCAAGTTTCATATTGATTTCAGAATTCAAGTAGGCAAAGGGATAGATATCATACCAATTTTTACTAAACGCAATAGCATGGCCTAGTATTCGTTACCTTGAATAAAATCGTACTTCCTGTTTCAATCCGTTTGTAAACATAAAACGGTTACGTATAAGTATGATTCATGTACCAGAAAAAATTGGCATAATTGGCGGCAGTGGAGTTTACGACATTGCCGGGTTGATTAACAAACGTTGGGAAAAGGTCGCTTCGCCATTTGGAGAGCCATCCAGCGAGTTATTGTTCGGTGACCTGCACGGCC
>JBDSEJ010000204.1:0-4607 GCA_039920105.1 Candidatus Nitrotoga sp.
GCGGGAATTATTAAGCAACACTTTAATTAAAGGATTGACATGGGATTTCTGGCAAATAAACGCATTTTGATTACTGGTATGATTAGTAATCGTTCTATCGCTTATGGTGTCGCACAAACCATGCGGCGGGAAGGCGCAGAATTGGCATTTACCTATCAGGGTGAGCGCATACGTGATCGGGTGTGCGAACTAGCACAAGAGTTTGACAGCGAACTGATATTTTCATGTGACGTAGCAAGCGATGCAGAAATTGACCAGTTATTTGTTGATCTCAGCAAATATTGGGATAAGTTCGACGGCTTCGTTCATGCAATCGCCTTTTCTCCACGCGAAGCACTAGCTGGTGAATTTCTTGATGGATTTACTCGCGAAGCTTTCCGAATTGCGCATGACATTAGCTCTTATAGTTTTGCCGCAATGGCTAAATCCGCGTTGCCAATGATGGAAGGCCGCACTGCTACGCTACTAACATTAAGCTATCTTGGCGCAGTGCGTACAATGCCACACTACAACGTGATGGGCCTAGCCAAAGCCAGCTTGGAAGCCAGTGTTCGTTATTTGGCAATGAATCTCGGCCAAAAGGGTATCCGCGTAAATGGCATTTCTGCAGGCCCGATCAAAACACTTGCTTCGGCAGGCATTGCCGACTTTAATAAGCTATTAAACTACAATGCAAAAAACGCCCCATTGAAACGTAACGTTACTACTGAAGAGGTAGGTAATGTTGCAGCTTTTTTGTGTAGCGATTTGGCCAGCGGCATCACCGGAGAAATCACCTATGTTGATGGTGGCTTTAATACCACCGCACTTGGAACAACTGAACCTTAACCAGCCATTTAAAAGTTACCTTTTAATCCATACCTCACCAGCTTGTCATCATTTGTAATGACGCTGACGTTATCTTCACTACCGCAAGAATGTGGATCAAATTGAATAGCTCGACGTCAGCCAATTTTTGGTTGCAATACTTCTCGCACGGGTCGGAAGCTTCTTCTGTGTTCAGCGGATACGCCATACATTCTCAATGCCACCAGATGCGTCTTAGTTGAGTAGCCCTTGTGCGCGGCAAAACCATATTGTGGATAGGTATCATGTAGCGACAACATGGCAGCATCACGTGCGGTCTTGGCCAAGATAGATGCTGCCGAGATGGATGCAACACTGCTATCCCCTCGCACAATGGCACGGCTCGGTAGACTCGTATCCGGGCAATACAAACCGTCGACCAAAACCTCATGCGGTCGGATCTGCAGCATTTCAATTGCACGGCGCATAGCCAATAGACTTGCACGCAAAATATTTAGAGAATCAATCTCATTGACCGAAGCTTCCGCGATCGCCCACGCCAAGGCATGTTGCTTTATTTCCAAGGCCAGAAAATTGCGCCGCTTTTCGCTAAGCTTTTTAGAGTCGCCTAATCCCACTATTGGTCGACAATTGTCCAATATTACCGCAGCAGCATAGACTGGTCCGGCTAACGGTCCGCGCCCAGACTCATCCACACCACAGATAAGCAGGGTGTTTTTCATTTTCCAGCGCCCTCTTGTCCACCCAAAAATGGCAGGATAGCCTGCGCCGCTTTGTGAGCATTGTTCTGTCTAAGCGAGGAATGCATTTCAGAAAATACTGCCTCAAGTTCGGCAACCGCTTGCTTGTTAAAAAACCAGTTTAGTAGCGCTTGTGCAAGGTTCTCTGGTGTTGCATCATTCTGCAACAGCTCCGGCACTACAAATTTACCTGCAAGTATATTTGGAAGGCCGAAGTATGGCTGGTATGCCTTGGGCTTCAATAGCCAATAGGACAAAGCGGGCATCTTGTAAGTGATAACCATGGGGCGTTTTAGTAGCGCAACTTCTAGCGTAGCGGTACCCGATGCAACCAGAACAACATCTGCAGCAATTATCGCATCGTGCGCATGACCAAATAGGATCCTGATAGGCAAATCTTGTCCCCCGCAATGACTCAAGATTTCTTCAAAAATACGACGCGTTTCAATGGTCGCCAATGGTACAAGAAAGATTGCTTCAGGTAATTTTTGTAAAATAATTCTCGCGGTGTCAATAAAGATTAATGCCAGATTTCGCACCTCACTCTGGCGGCTTCCTGGCAAGAAGGCGAATATTTTACTTTGTGCGGGCAAACGCATTTGCTCGCGCATAGCATCCCGATTGGGTACCAATGGCAACATATCGGCCAGAGGGTGCCCAACATAAGTTACCGGAATAGCGGCATCATCATACAATTTTGATTCAAAAGGAAATAATGCAAGCATGTGCGATACTGCACGCTTAATTTTGTGGATGCGCTCACCTCGCCATGCCCAAATAGATGGACTAACGTAATGTACAGTAGGAATGCCGCGTTCCTTGAGCTTCAGCTCAAGATCAAGATTAAAATCTGGCGCATCAATACCAATAAATAAATCGGGTGGATGAGCATAAAAATACGCTCGAAGCTTACGACGTATACCCATTATTTCACAATAATGTTTCAGAACTTCGACATAACCGCGCACTGCAAGCTTTTCCTGCGGAAACAACACTTGCATACCTACTGCCTGCATCTTAGGTCCACCGATTCCGATGAATCTAACACCGGGCACAGCCCGCTTTAATTCTTCCATCATATGACTGGCGAGCAGATCACCTGAAGCTTCACCGGCAACTAGACCGATCACTTTTACTTGCTGTGTCATATAACGAGATTAACGAATAAAGCCGCGTTGAGAATGACCTAGAAAATCTAGCATTACATTTAGATCTGAACATTCTGCTGCCTGTTCTGCAATGGCAACTTTAGCCTGCTCAAGCATCAACCCGGATTTGTAAAGAGTCTTATAAGCGCGCTTAATCGCCATCACCGTTGCGCTTGAAAAACCACGCCGCTTCAACCCTTCTGAATTAATCCCGTGCGGTGCAGCAGGGTTGCCAGCGGCTGTGATATAAGGAGGAACATCCTGTAAAAGAACTGATCCCATTCCAATAATCGCATGCATGCCAATTTGACAAAACTGGTGCACTATGGAAAATCCTCCCAGTATTGCATAATCAGCGATCTTGACATGCCCAGCTAAACTTGCGTTATTAGCAAAAATAGTGTAGCTTCCAATCTGACAATCATGCGCCAAATGCACATAAGCCATGATCCAGTTATTATTCCCAACACGCGTCACGCCAACATCCTGAGCAGTACCTATATTAAAGGTACAGAATTCGCGAATGGTATTATTATCACCAATTTCCAGACGAGTTGGTTCGCCGGCATACTTCTTATCCTGAGGAATTTCACCTAGAGAGCAAAACTGAAATATGCGGTTATGCTGACCAATGCTGGTGTGGCCGCCGATCACTACATGTGGACCGATATGAGTGTTTTTGCCGATCTCAACATGCTCGCCGATGATTGAATACGCGCCCACCTCAACGTTATCTGCCAGCTTAGCATTTGGGTGGATCAGCGCCGTCGAGTGTATCATTACAATTCTCGCACAGTGCACATCAATTCAGCCTCTGCCACTAACTGTCCGTCCACTTCCGCAGTGGAGGAAAATTTCCATAGGCCGCGCAAATTGCGTAGAAACGATACCTTTAAAATAAGTTGATCGCCCGCGCTCACTGGCTTTTTGAAGCGCGTTCCATCAATACCAACGAAATAATAAACTGACTTATCGTCCGGCTTGGTACCTAATGTCTTAAATGTCAAGATTGCCGCAGCCTGTGCCATGGCTTCGACGATCATCACCCCAGGCATAACCGGATGATGCGGGAAATGCCCGCCAAAGAATGGTTCATTGATACTGACATTTTTCAATGCCACGATATCCTTGCCAGGATCGTATGACAGCACACGATCGATTAGTAGAAACGGATAACGGTGCGGCAAGTATTCCAAAACCTCATAGATGTCCATTTTGGTACCTGTGCTCATCAACCTTCCCTCCTTAAAATCTCAATCTCTTGCTGAAGCATTTTAACTTTATTTGCCAGTTCATCCAGATGACGCAGCTGGGCGGCATTTTTTCGCCACGCTTCGTGCGTACTGAATGGAAATATTCCAGTATAAGTACCTGGCTCACGAATAGATTTTCCTATCATCGTAAAAGAAGAAATTTCCACGTTATCAGATATCTGTGTATGTCCCAAAATACCCGTGCCACCACCGATACGACAATGGCGTCCGATAACTGCGCTACCCGCAATACCAACACATGCGGCAATGGCGGTATGCGCGCCAATGCGAACGTTGTGCGCAATCTGAATCTGATTGTCTAACTTGACACCGTCCTCAATTACAGTGTCATCCAATGCACCACAATCGATAGTGGTATTAGCGCCGATTTCCACATCATCACCAATAACCACACGCCCGATCTGCGGAATTTTCAGCCAACGTCCTTCATCCATTGCTATTCCGAATCCGTCCGAGCCAATGACTACGCCGGAGTGCGCTATTAATCTATTTCCCAAAACACAATTACGATAAACAACTACTCGTGGGTATAAACGTGAATTATTGCCAATAGTAACTCCCTCACCAATACTGCATCCTGCCATTACTACACATCCAGCTCCTATCTTGGTATCTGAACCAATCACAACATTAGGACC
>JBDSEJ010000205.1:0-1521 GCA_039920105.1 Candidatus Nitrotoga sp.
GCGTGAGGTAGCAATTACGCAGGAATTGCGAGACAAGGTGGAGGAGGCTGTGAACGCCATTCGCGTCATGATGGATTCCGGCAAGCTGCCACCTCCGGTCAATGACGCGCGCTGCAAAGAGTGTTCGCTGAAGGAAATCTGCCAGCCTCAAGCTGTCGCTGAATGTGCATTGCAGCATAGTCTGCTAAAAACTTTGTTCGAGCCGGAGGGTACATAAAAAATGGCGCGCCAGTTGCTCAATACCCTTTACGTTATGACACAGAACTCCTATCTCCATCTGGAGAATGACACACTACGGGTGGAAGTGGAGCGCGAAAAAAAATTGCAGGTGCCGCTGCATCATCTGGGCAGTGTGGTATGTCTAGGTAATATCATGCTTTCCCCTGCGTTGATGCATCGCTGTGCGGATGATGGTATTAGCCTGGTGTTGCTGAATAACCAAGGTCGGTTCAAGGCGCGTCTTGAAGGCCCGGTATCTGGCAATATCCTGCTAAGACAGGCACAGCATCGCTTGTCGCTAGATGAAAAATTTGCACTAGGCATTGCGCATTGCGCGATTGCCGGAAAGTTACGCAATAGCCGCCAAGTCTTGCTTCGCGGCGCGCGTGAAGCAGGGGATGAGGAAGAGTGCAGCACACTTACCGCCGCAGCCGAAACACTCTCCAACTCATTACGCAATCTGCCGCACGCCCCCGATCTGGATGTAGTGCGAGGCATTGAAGGTGATGCGGCAAAAAATTATTTCGCCGCGTTGCCGCTACTGGTCAAGCGAGAGGCGCGCAATAAATTCACTATGGATGGCCGAACTCGTCGTCCGCCACGCGACCGATTCAATGCATTACTTTCATTTCTTTATTCCATGCTGATGAACGACTGCCGTTCCGCGCTGGAAGCTGTCGGCCTCGACCCCCAGCTTGGTTTTCTGCATACCGTTCGCCCCGGGCGCGCCGCACTCGCACTGGATTTGATGGAAGAATTTCGCGCGATTTTCGCTGACCGCTTAGCACTCACCCTGATTAACCGTGGTCAGATAGGCCCCAACGATTTTGCCGAACGTGAAGGTGGCGCGGTGCTACTCGAGGGCAATGCACGCCGCACCGTGGTGGTCGCATATCAGGAGCGTAAACAGGAGGAAGTGATGCACCCCTTGCTTGAAACCAAGGTGCCAATTGGTCTGTTACCTTTGTTGCAAGCGCGCTTCATGGCGCGAACTCTACGCGGTGAAATGGAAGGCTATCTTCCGTTTCTCTACCGCTAAATACCATGCTAATTATTGTCACCTATGACGTATCCACCCTTACCGCCGCAGGTCGTAAACGGTTGCGTCGTGTCGCGAAGGTTTGCGAAAGCACCGGGCAGCGGGTACAAAACTCAGTGTTTGAGTGCAAAGTTAGCCAGATGCAACTTGAAGAATTAGAGCGACGATTGCTTGCCGAGACAGACGAAAAAGAAGACAGCTTGCGTCTATACCGCTTGACCGAGCCGGTGGAGTTGCACATCAAGGAATATGGGAATTTCCAT
>JBDSEJ010000206.1:0-8231 GCA_039920105.1 Candidatus Nitrotoga sp.
AGGCAGGCTATTGCTTTAGTGGTAATAGCATCGAGTGTTGGCAAAGACGTAGCAGGAGCAACAAAGCGGCGGGCCGACAAAGGCCGTAGCGAAGTATATTTCCACTGCTCGCTGCGCTGGCTCGGCAGCCCGGTGTTGATGGCTTGGTCAAGCGCTACTTTTGATTGTGCATTATCAGCAAAGGCTGTTTGCAGGGATTCAAGCAAAGCGCTCATGGTGCGACGCGATCCTTCACCCAGGCGTAACCATGGGCTTCCAATTGCAGTGCAAGTTCAGGGCCGCCGCTTTCGACAATTTTACCGTCGGCCAACACATGCACGACATCGGGTTTGATGTAATCGAGCAGACGTTGATAGTGGGTAATGACCAGGAAAGCACGCTCGGGTGCACGCATCAGATTGACGCCATCGGCCACGGCTTTGAGCGCATCAATATCGAGGCCAGAATCGGTTTCATCCAAAATGGCCAGCCTGGGTTCGAGCAAGGCCAATTGGAAAATTTCATTGCGTTTTTTTTCGCCACCGGAAAAACCTTCGTTAACGCTACGCTCAAGAAAATCAGGATTCATTTCAAGCAATTTCATCTTCTCGCGCACGAAGTCATCAAACTCGAGCGGATCGAGCTCTTCTTTTCCACGATGCGTCTGAACAGTGTTGTAAGTAAGTCGCAGAAACTGGCTATTATTGACGCCCGGTATCTCAATCGGATACTGAAAAGCGAGAAACACACCGGCACGTGCACGTTCTTCGGGAGCAAGATCGAGCAAATTCTGGCCTTCGAACATCACTGTACCGCCGGTGACTTCATAAGCTGAATGACCAGCGAGAACCTTAGAGAACGTGCTCTTGCCCGAGCCGTTTGGACCCATAATGGCATGTATTTCGCCACTTCTTACTGTCAAGTCCAAGCCTTTTAAAATTTCGGTGCCGTTGACGCTTGCGCATAGCCCGCGGACTTCGAGTAATATCTTGCTGTCTTGGTATATCATCCAACGCTCCCTTCAAGTTTGAAACTGAGCAGTGCGGTTGCTTCGACCGCAAACTCCATTGGCAATTGCTGAAATACATCTTTACAGAATCCATTGATAATCATCGAAACCGCAGCCTCTGCATTGATCCCGCGCTGTGCAAAGTAAAATAGCTGATCTTCACCGATCTTAGAGGTAGATGCCTCATGTTCGACCTGAGAGCTATTGTTAGCCACTTGGATATAGGGAAAGGTGTGGGCACCGGACTGCTGACCAACTAACATCGAGTCACATTGCGAATAATTGCGTGCGCCTGTGGCACTCGGTGCAATTTTAACCAATCCGCGGTAGCTGTTGTTGGAATGGCCAGCCGAGATACCTTTGCTGACTATAGTACTGCGCGTATTTTTGCCGATGTGTATCATTTTGGTGCCAGTATCGGCCTGTTGGTAATGGTTCGTGACCGCGACCGAATAAAATTCGCCGACCGAATTATCACCAAGCAGCACACAAGAAGGATACTTCCAGGTGATTGCCGAACCTGTTTCAACCTGGGTCCATGAAATGCGAGAGTTAACGCCTTTGGCCAAGCCACGCTTGGTCACGAAGTTATAAATACCACCAATGCCATTTTCGTCACCCGCATACCAATTTTGCACAGTTGAGTATTTGATGTCGGCGTTATCGAGCGCCACGAGCTCTACTACCGCAGCATGCAACTGGTTGCTGCTAAAAGCAGGCGCGGTACAGCCTTCAAGATAGGAAACTGACGACCCTTCCTCAGCAACAATCAAGGTGCGCTCGAATTGACCTGATTACTCAGTATTGATGCGGAAATAGGTCGATAAATCCATCGGGCATTTGACACCTTTGGGGATGTAACAGAACGAGCCATCGGTAAATACTGCCGAGTTGAGCGCGGCATAAAAATTATCACTGGAAGGTATCACGGTACCGAGATACTTCTTCACCAGCTCAGGATGTTCAAGCACCGCCTCCGACATTGAACAGAAAATGATGCCGACCTCGGCAAGCTTATGCTTGTAAGTCGTCGCCACCGATACGCTGTCAAAAATGACATCAACCGCAACGCCAGCAAGCGCCATGCGCTCATGCAGCGGCACGCCAAGCTTTTCGAACGTACGTAGCAATTCAGGATCAACCTCGTCCATGCTTTTCAATTTCGGCTTTTGCTTGGGCGCAGCATAATAGCTGATTGCCTGGAAATCGATCTTCGGATAATGAACATTTGGCCACGCAGGCTCTTCCATCTTGAGCCAAGCTTCGTAAGATTTGAGCCGGAACTCAAGCAGCCACTCTGGCTCTTTTTTCTTGGCCGAAATCATCCGGATGGTATCTGTATTCAATCCCTTCGGCGCGACATCAGACTCAATGCTAGTGACGAAACCATGTTTATAAGGCTGGTTGACTAGGTTTTGCAGCGTTGCACTCATTGTGTTACCTCCGAGAAATCATAAAGATCGAAGAAAAAAGCTTGCTCATGATTATCATGAAGCAAATAAAACTGTCACACTTTTACGGAATTTTGAGCTAAGGACTTTGCCGCTTCACCTGTCAGGTTAAAGCTCTCGCCACAGCCGCACATACTACCGACATTGGGATTTTCAAATTTAAACATCTGCTTAAGCCCTTCTGTCACAAAATCTAAACGCGAGCCGTCTATATATGACAAGGTCGAGTCATTAAATACAACCTTGGCGTTGTGCACTTCAAACATATGATCGCCTGCGAGAACTTCATCAGCATAGTCATAAGTATAAGCATAGCCAGAGCAGCCGACTTTTTTGACGCCAACGCGAAGGGCGAGGCCTTTACCGCGTTTTGCGAGTTGAGTTTGGATCTGTTTTGCTGCACTTTCAGTTAATGAAATCGCCATTATTTAAACTCCTAATATTAGCCAAAGAGAGCATCGAGAAGACCAAAGGAAATTATCAATGCCAATGCCAATCTCAATTACATTTTTCAGCATCCAATCGTGATTAAACCGTAATTCGAACCATCGATTCAATTTAGACTTATTGCCAATAAAGCCTGCAATATATGCAGCAATTTTATTGCCAGAACCTTGCTGTAAACCCGTCTAATGAAAATTCAGGCCTAAATCACACCGGGACAAACGCTGACTTAGTAATGTTTTTACGGATGCTTACCGTCTTAACATCGGATTTGGACTTAGCAGCATCGTCGACTAACTGTTGCAAGCTCACCCCCGCCATATAGCCATATAAAGCTTCGTTCAGCCCCATCCATAAATCATGTGTAATGCATTGTTTCTCATCATGGCAATTAGCCTTACCGCCACACCGGGTAGCATCAACTGACTCATCTACCGCCACGACAATGTCGGCTACTGAAATTTGTGCGCTTGGACGTGCCAGATAATAACCACCACCCGGACCGCGCACTGCAACCACAACATTGCGCTTACGTAACTTACCGAATAGCTGCTCAAGGTAAGACTGAGAAATTTTTTGGCGTTCACTAATACTGGACAGCGTTACTGGGCCGCCTCCTCCATGCAACGCCAGATCAGCCATCGCCATCACGGCAAAACGCCCTTTAGTGGTAAGTCGCACGATCTCTCCCTGAGTTTATAACGTACAAGTCAGCATTTAACTGTTATCCATGCCAACGTGAACCAGCTTTAATGTGTTGTAAATAGCTGCGCCATCCGAACTTGTCTTCTTCAGGGCAAACATGCGGAAACTCTGTTCAATCTGAACTGCGAATAACTTATGCAAACACTTAAGCTTTACTACTAACGCCATGCCTCGTGATTTTCAAGCGGAAATAATCGTACGAGAATTCTCGAGAGGAATAATAAAATACCCTACTGATTTAGTCAACTAATAACTTTAATCAACAATTCTATTCAGGTAATGGGGATCAAACTTGTCGGCGGTGGCATGTTCTTCTTCTATGTTTACGCCCAATTTTTCTAATTGCTCCAGGATGAAACTGATTCGTTTATCTACCACCACTCCATGCCCCAACAAGCCGTGAATAGCTTGAGCCAGAGGATCATTCTGATCATTACTGATGCCATAAGCATTGAAGCCCGGTCTCTTCGTAGCCTCATCAAGGATACGCGCAGGAATTCCGGCAGCTGTCGCACCCGCCGGAACATTCTTCACCACCACGGCATTGGAACCAATTTTGGCGCTATCGCCGATGGTAATCGGGCCCAAGATTTTGGCGCCGGCCCCAACCACGACGCCATTACCCAGCGTGGGATGGCGCTTTCCCTCTTTCCACGAAGTCCCACCCAGAGTTACACCGTGATACAATGTACAATCATCACCGATCTCAGCGGTTTCACCGATAACCACACCCATGCCATGATCAATAAAAAATCGACGCCCGATGGTTGCCCCCGGATGGATCTCGATGCCGGTCAAAAAACGGCCCAGGTGCGACAGAAAACGCGCCAGCCATTTCAATTTTTTATTCCACAGCCAGTTTGCTAAACGGTGCACCAAACGCGCGTGCAATCCGGGGTAGCATGTCATTACCTCGAACACACTGCGTGCCGCCGGATCGCGCGCAAATACGCTGTCTATATCTTCTTTGATAGATTGGAACATCAGGGTACCTAAATTTACCAACTCAATTTTTTGAGTTTTGATCGTCGAGTTTTTGCTGCATATTGTATTCAGTCGTGACAGTCAAAATACCACGCAGAATGTTAACTTCCTCAGGCTCCAGCCGTGCCCGTGCATACAGACGGCGTAACTTCTGCATCAACTTGGTCGACTGCTTATTCTGTAAAAAGCCTATTTCGGTAAGAGTATCTTCCAAGTGCCGGAAAAATCTTTCTACATTTTCCGCCGATGCCGGATTCAGTTCGGGCGGAGCATATTCTCCCTGTCCGGTTGCCAGGCGCAACTCATAGCATATAAGCTGCACCGCAGCCGCCAGATTAAGCGACGTATAAGACGGGCTGGCAGGAATACGCACAATAAAATGGCAGCGCGCCAACTCATCATTGGTTAAACCGGACATTTCTGTACCAAACAGAAGCGCCACGGGTTGTTGCATTGCGTGCTGCACCATTTGCGGCATCGCCGCGCGCGGCGTGAGCACTTCTTGCGAAATGTAACGTGCACGTGCCGACATTCCCGCCACCAAGACCACGCCTTGCAACGCTTCGTCCAGTGAGCCACACACCACTGCATTTTGTAGCACATCTGCTGCACTGGCAGCCATCGCATCCGCCTGCGGGTCGGGAAAACGCTGAGGATTTATCAAATACATACTCTGCAGCCCCATGGTCTTCATCGCGCGTGCAGCCGCGCCAATATTACCGGGGTGAGTGGTATGACTAAGTACCACACGTACATTATTTAAAATCTCTGGTTTATCCAAAATGCAATTCGCACTAAAATACGCCACCGGAACAATCCGACTGCTCATTAAAAAGGTTCGTTATGCATCCCATGCTCACCATCGCGGTGAAAGCCGCACGTCGCGCCGGCAATTTGATCCATCGTGCTGCCGATAATCTTGACCACCTCACCGTCACCAAAAAATCTCACGCCGATTATGTCAGTGAGGTGGATCGCGCAGCCGAGCAGGCCATCATCAATACCTTGCTGGATGCATACCCAAACCATGCAATTCTAGCAGAAGAGAGTGGTACCCGAGGCGACTCGGAATTTGTTTGGATCATCGACCCGCTCGATGGCACCACGAACTTCCTGCACGGTTTCCAGCAATACGCCGTGTCCATTGCATTGCAGCACAATGGCGTATTGACCCAAGCAGTAATATATGACCCCACCAAGAATGACCTGTTCACCGCCTCGCGAGGCAGCGGCGCTTATCTCAATGACCGTCGCCTGCGTGTAAGCAAGCGCATCGAACTGGCCGACTGCCTGATTGGTACCGGATTCCCTTACACCAAATTTAACCATCTTGATGCCTATATGAACATCTTGCGCGATATGATGCAAATGACCTCAGGCCTGCGTCGGCCTGGCTCTGCCGCACTTGATCTCGCCTATACTGCAGCGGGTCGCTATGATGGTTTTTTTGAAATTGGCCTTAAACCCTGGGATATCGCTGCGGGATGTTTACTAGTTACAGAAGCGGGCGGCTTGGTGGGTGACTTGCAAGGCAACGATACTTTCCTTAAAAGCGGCAACCTTTGTGCTGGCAACCCCAAGGCGTTCGCGCAAATACTACAAGTAATTGCTCCTCATTTGACGGAGGAGCTGAAATCCAGTAATTCATAAAATGATTCTGGTGCAAACCGCAAAAATTCGACTACACGAATTACGAGTGTAAGGCGTTATGCCGCGAACACTGCGTTCCAAATTTCAGGCACAATTTACTCCTCCACACACAAACGGCTTAATGCAAATTGCTTCTTATGAATACGGTGCAAGAGCTCAATGTCGGCATGCTCGGGCATCGGACCAATGCATAATTTCACGCCACAGTGATCCTGTTCAATCAGGTTGTTCAGGTATTTCGATGACAGCAGTGTGGTATCTTGCCAAGCGTCGTTCTCTGCCGGTAGTTCGCGCACTATCCGGTGAGATGCAGCCTAGGCGTCGCCGATCGCGATGCGCTTTGGCGCCCTCCCCTTGCGACTTGAGCGCCCTACGCAAAGCTTTTGCTGCAACGACGTCATGGCTGCGGCTCAATCGGTAATCAGCTGTAGGACCATCGCGGCCTACCCGATATAGGTACACCCGCTTGCCTACGGAACTTGACAAACGTCTCATCGTCGCGCCAAGAGAGTTCGGATTTTTATTTATTTGAGATATTTAGCTAAATCTTCTTCTTTCACATTAAGCAATTCTTTGTTAACGGTTTGGACTACTAGAGCTGCAGTGTTTGCATCCAAGGCGGCGCGTAGTATCCCGAGAAATTTCGGCCCAGCCATAATGACGAGTTTGTCGTAAGCATGAGTGACACGGCCTTTATTCAACAGTTCGGCCAAATCCAGCGCAAATTTTTGTGCAATATGTTCAGTAGGTTCTTGCTCGGTACTCATGGCATGGCGACCTTGCCCAAAACTATCAAAGCTACGGCCCGGCTTGTCGGCATCAATATCCCCATTCTTCAACCGTCCTTCAATGTGCGGGATATCTTGTATGCGGCGCATCGATTTGCCCGGCCAATCACTCTCGAACAAACTCGCACCGCTACGGTTTGCATTTAATATCCATGTAGTTGTCATCTATTTAAACTCCTTCTGTGTGGGATTTATAATTAAACATTTCACTTCGCGAAACTCGCCGAATTTGGATGCTCTGCAGCAGAGATCAGATATTGCTCAAACCATTGGCGCGCCAAGCTGGCGACTTGTTCCAGCGTACCCGACTCTTCGAATAGGTGTGATGCATCCGGAATAATATCGAGCCGTTTTTCTCCGTGTATTTGTGTCAGTGCGGTCTCGTTGAGACGAATCACTTGATGGTCTTTTCCTCCGACGATAAGTAATGTCGGTGCCTTGACCCGCAAAAGCGCATCTCCCGCCAAATCAGGTCTGCCACCGCGAGAAACGATGGCGACCACATCCTTTGGATGGTTGGCCGCTGTCAGCAGCGCGGCGCCGGCACCGGTGCTCGCGCCGAAATAGCCGATTTTCAGTACACGGGTCGATGGATTCTGCTTGAGCCAATCCGTCACATATCCAAGTCTTTGCGCCAGCAATTGAATATCAAAACGCAAATGTCCACTGGAGCGATCAGCAATCTCTTCCTCTGCTGTTAATAAATCAATCAGCAGCGTTGCCAACCCTGCCTGCTGTAATTGTTCCGCCACAAATCGATTACGCGGGCTGTGCCTGCTGCTGCCACTGCCATGCGCAAACAATACAATTCCGCTGGCATTTGACGGTAAGCTTAAATTGCCTTCAAGCTCGACTGACCCAGCCGGAACATGAACCAATTTTTGTTCCTGATGATTCATTTTGGCCTCCACGGAATTCAATATTTATAAATCGCGTTACACGGCAAATGGAAAAGTTTCAGGCACTTCACCTTCTTCCCATAGTGCGCTTCTCTCCAGAGGCTCCACTGCACGCGTTTCATCAAAATGTAGAACCACATCGAACTGCTCGGGCAAGGTTGCATAAAAGTAATGGCTGCTACGTTCGGTCTCCGGCAAATATACCACCCCGATCGCACGCTCAAGGCGCGGCTCGCGTAAATAATTCGATATCCTGTTATTGCGTAACGGTAGCAGGAAAGAAGGCAGGCCAGTTTCATGCAGCAACCCCTCGTAACTGTTA
>JBDSEJ010000207.1:0-6707 GCA_039920105.1 Candidatus Nitrotoga sp.
AGAAATTGCAAGCTTTAGTCCTGCCTGTTTGGCCTCGGTAATCAGGCGTTTTATATTAGGGCGCAATGGAATACCCCCTTCGCGTAACATCGCGGTGTAATGCGCGGTTTTTACTTCATGAAGATGTTTCACAAAGCCATCAAAATCAACTGGCTTCTGGAAATCAGGCACATAATCAGCCACGTAATGTTTGATTCGTTCTTTCCCACCGGTCACTTTAAGTAACTTGTCATATAAGGCGACGTCCCAGTTCCAGTCGAGATTATTTTCCTTGAATGCTTTATTAAATGAGAGGCGATGCGCCTCTTCGGTATCTGCTAAGGTGCCGTCTACGTCAAAAATAATAGCTTTAGTTTTCATTCCGCACTTCCATTAAAGATTTAACAATACTCATAAAAAATTCATTTGCATTTTAGTCGAACTCCGAGTCTCCCGAAGCAATTTTAAATAATATGGGGGAAGCCATATAATTGGCAAGATCAACCCGGTGGTAATTTTTCAGTGAAACTCATTTCTGCGTATAAGTTCATTATAGCTTTTTGTCTTGGCCTGCTTACTGTTCTAGGCTTTGCACCCTTTTCATTATTCCCTCTTGTTATCTTTTCACTCGCTGCTCTGTTCTGGCTGTGGCAAAGGGCAAACGGGAAGCGTGCGGCAGCATGGCTGGGGTTTTTCTTTGGTTTTGGTTTATTCAGTGCCGGCACAGGCTGGCTATACATTGCGCAGCATGATTACGGCGGCATGCCGGTCTTACTGGCACTATTCACCACCGCTCTGCTGGCTGCTTTCTTGTCGTTATTTCCTGCATTGATTGGTTATTTACAGGCAATGTTGAGGGTTCCTTCCTGGGCGCGCTTAATATTTTTAATACCTGCGTTGTGGGTGTTTCTGGAATGGATACGCGGGCTGCTATTTACTGGTTTTCCTTGGCTGACAGTAGCTTATTCACAAGTATCTGCCAGCCCCCTGGTGGGATATGCGCCGATATTCGGCGTTTATGGTGTTTCACTAGCGGTAACGTTTAGTGCAGGGTTACTGGCGCTAATGTGGCAAATGCGCTGGAATGCTCAAGGGAAAGCGGCGCTGGCGGCGCTGTTGGTACTATGGGCTAGTGCTGCTGCACTGCGTAGCATAGACTGGACACAACCTGAAGGAGAACCTTTCAAGGTTGCATTGTTGCAGGGCAATATTCCGCAAGATCTCAAATTCCATGAAGCGAATCTTATCGCCACGCTGAAAATTTATCGCCAACTGGTATTACAGACCGATGCGCGTTTGATAATTTTACCGGAAACTGCACTACCACTATTTCGCCATGATCTGCCGCAAAGTTACATTAATGATTTGCGCAATCACGCCAAACAAAACGATGGTGACATCTTGATTGGAGCATTTGAAAGTAACAACGAACTGAATTACAACAGCGTATTCACCCTTGGCACAGCAAACAGCCAAAGCTACAAAAAAAACCATCTTGTGCCATTTGGCGAATTTATCCCATTGCGCCCGGCGTTGGGTTGGCTCATCAACGAAGTAATGCATATTCCAATGTCTGACCTGGCGCGCGGCGGCGAGCGGCAACCGGTATTGCGCATAGCGGGCCAACGCGTTGCCGTGCAGATTTGCTACGAGGATGTATTCGGCGAAGAAATCATTCGTTACTTGCCTGAGGCAAGCTTGCTGGTAAATGTCACTAACGATGCCTGGTATGGCAAATCGCACGCAGCGATACAGCACAACCAGATTGCACAAATGCGCGCACTGGAAACAGGACGCATGATGCTGCGCGCCACGAACACTGGCGTTACCTCTATCATCAGGCGCGATGGTAGTATTCAGCAAATGTTGCCACAGCATGTGGAGGGTGTTCTAACTGGACAGGTACAGGGTTATACCGGCAGCACACCATACGTGCGCTGGGGTAACACGGCAGTGATAATTATTTTGCTGACGATGCTTGTTGTGGCCAATCTAGTGCGGCACAAGTCACACCCTCACTCACCTTCAATACAATCTCGTAAGGAAAGAAGATCAAAGTTAAGGGACGCATTAGGGAAGTTCCCATGAATTGGGTTTGCTACCTCATTTGTTGTGCTGACGGCACCCTGTATTGCGGTATCACCAATAATCTGGAAAAACGTCTGGCCGCGCACAATGCTGGTGAGGCAGCAAAATATACTCGTGGTCGTCGCCCGGTGCGGCTAATGCACGCCGAGCAATGCGTCGACAAGTCCGCTGCTTTAAAACGGGAGCTAAAAATCAAAGTGCTTTCACGTGGCGAAAAAAAGGCGTTGTGCGGAATAACATGAGAATAGTTTATAAAGATCAAATAGCGCAGCGCTTGTAGCCTGGTATTCATATGTCCAAAAAGAGCCGACTCGATCAATATCGAAAGGCTTTTTTGACAGAAACAGGTGAAATATATATCATGCGCGGCTTATGTTAGAACGGCAATTTATAGATAGCTTGGACTTTGCTAATAATAGCCGGGCGTTGCGCGGTGAAATTGCAATGTCTGAAATGCCTCGGCTCCAGGATAAATTGATTGTTCTTGATGCTAATTTCGAACACGGTCGAAAAGAGGAGCTTAGCTACACTCTGCGCGGTTTTCGTGACAGGGATGGCAGACCGATGCTGGAAATGAAGCTGGATGGACTTTGCCAGTTGAGGTGTCAGCGATGTTTGCAGGGCTTGACCTATCCAATGAAGCTGGCTTCCCAATTGCTTCTGGTGGATAACTGGGATGACTATTCTGTCGAAGAAGATGAGATAGACAGCATTTTGGTTGATAACCATTTGGACGTGCTTGCATTGTTTGAGGAAGAGATTTTGCTGAATCTGCCATTTGCACCAAGACATCCTGTAGGCGTTTGTCGGCCTGTGAAGGAAGGATATACAGAAGAAGAGTCAGATCGGATAGATAAAAACCCGTTTGCGGTTCTGTCCGAATTTAAATACAAGTAGTTTTTTATTATTGGTTTTGCAAGGAGTTCACATGGCTGTTCAACAGAATAAAAAATCCCCATCCAAGCGTGGCATGCACCGCTCACACGACTTTCTGGTTAGCCCCTCACTGGCGGTTGAACCCTCCACTGGCGAGCACCATCTGCGTCATCACATTAGCCCAACTGGCTATTATCGTGGCAAAAGAGTTGTCAAAATTAAAGGCGACTAATCACATCTTGCGGTAGCAGATACGCACCAAATAATATGGTGCAGACTCATCTATGTATCCCAATATCCAAGTTTGAATATAGCGTAAGGATCGACTGTGGATGTCACAATAGCCATTGATGCCATGGGTGGCGACCACGGAACGCGCGTCACCATTCCCGCTGCGGTGAGATATTTGCAACAACATCCAAACGATACTATTTTATTGGTTGGATTGCCTGACGCCATCGAGTCTGAACTTCGCACCGTTAAAACAAATAAAAAGCTAAGAATGCGCATCAAACCGGCCAGCGAAGTGGTCGGGATGGATGAATCCCCGCAATTGGTGTTACGCAGCAAAAAAGATTCTTCCATGCGTGTCGCCATAAATCTTGTAAAAAATGGCGAGGCATCTGCTTGCGTAAGTGCCGGCAATACTGGCGCATTGATGGCAACAGCGCGTTATGTTCTAAAAATGCTGCCTGGGATAGACCGTCCCGCGATCGCTTCATTTCTGCCCACTTACAAGGGACAAGTCTGCATGCTCGATCTTGGCGCGAACGTGGATTGTAGCGCTGAGAATTTATTACAATTCGCCCTGATGGGTACCGCTCTGGTCAATGCAATCGAGCATACAACCAACCCTTCAGTGGGCCTGCTTAATATTGGCAGCGAAGATATCAAGGGCAATGAAATCGTCAAGCAGGCGATTGAACTTTTACGGCAAAGCGATTTAAATTTTTACGGAAACATCGAAGGCAACGATATTTTCAAGGGGGTAACCGACGTAGTGGTTTGCGACGGCTTTGTCGGAAATGTTGCACTGAAAACAACAGAAGGACTGGCGCAGATGTTGGGTGGTTTCCTGCGTGAAGAGTTTAGCCGTAATATGTTTACAAAACTGACAGGGCTGATTGCCACGCCTGTAATCAGGGCATTCAGACGCCGGGTTGATCCGCGCCGTTACAACGGCGCCAGCCTATTGGGACTAAAAGGTATCGTGCTTAAAAGCCACGGCTCTGCCGATGCTTTAGCCTACTTTTGCGCCATTGAACGTGCCGCAGAAGAGGCCCGCGGCGGCATGTTACAACACATCAGCGAGCACATAGAAAAATGGCATCTTGCATACCCACAAAAGGCAAGGGAGGCTCCCTGATATATTCAAAAATAATCGGCACCGGCAGCTATCTACCAACCAAGGTGTTGACTAACTTCGACCTTGAGAAACGGGTCGATACTTCGCATGACTGGATTGTCACGCGTAGCGGCATAGTCGAAAGGCACTTTGCCGCTGACGATGAGCAGGCTAGTGATTTGGCATTGCATGCCAGCCAGCGTGCACTGGAGGCGGCCGGAATCGGCGTTGACGAGATTGACCTGGTTATTGTCGCTACGACCACGCCGGATAGCATCCTACCCAGCACTGCGTGTATCTTGCAAGACAAGCTGGGCATAAAAAATGGCGCGGCCTTCGACGTGCAGGCCGTATGCAGCGGCTTTATTTATGCGTTAAATACTGCAGATCTGTATATTCGGGGAGGCCAAGCGCGCAACGCCTTAGTAGTAGGTACCGAAGTGTTATCACGCCTGCTTAACTGGGAAGATCGCACTACCTGCGTCTTGTTTGGTGATGGGGCGGGGGCGGTAGTATTACAGCGTAGCGATGAGCCGGGCATCATGTCCGCCAAGCTGCATGCCGACGGTAGCCACCGTAACATATTAATTGCCGACGGCGGCATACGTGATGGCAGGATATTCGGTAATCCTTACATTAAAATGGACGGTCAGACGGTGTTTAAATTCGCGGTCAAGGTACTTAGTGAGGTAGTTGAAGAGGTCTTGGCCGAGAACAATATGAAGTGTGCAGACATTGACTGGCTAGTTCCCCATCAAGCCAATATCCGCATAATGGAAGCCACCGCCAAGAAGCTTGGCCTTGACATAAACAAAGTGGTGGTAACCGTTGCCAATCATGGCAATACATCTGCGGCTTCCATTCCGCTGGCGCTCGACACCGCAGTGCGCGATGGGCGTATTCAGTCCGGTCAGCACGTACTACTGGAAGCAGTAGGTGGTGGCTTCACTTGGGGTGCAGTTCTACTGCGCTGGTAATTTCTCGTAATTTTTTCCAAATGTATATAACTAAATTTGCTTTCGTTTTTCCGGGACAAGGCTCGCAATCACGCGGCATGATGAACCAATACGCCGACTTTCCCGTAGTGCGTGACACCTTTTCCGAAGCATCCGATATATTGCAACAAGACTTGTGGCAATTAGTTGCGGAAGGCAGTGATGAGGAACTGAACGCCACTGTCAATACGCAGCCTATTATACTTACTGCCGGAGTAGCGGTGTATCGCGCCTGGCAAAGCTTGAATGCGCCGACACCGGCAGTGCTGGCTGGCCACAGTCTCGGCGAATACACTGCACTTGTGGTGGGTGGCTCACTTCAATTTGCTGATGCTTTGCCACTGGTACGTTATCGGGCTGAATGCATGCAAGAAGCCGTGCCTAACGGCGTAGGGGGCATCGCTGCAATTCTTGGTTTGGATGACGAAAGCGTGCTTAAAGTGTGCATTGAAGCTGCTCAAAACGAAGTTTTGGAAGCCGTTAATTTCAACACGCCCGGACAGGTAGTGATCGCCGGCAACCGTGCGGCAGTAGAGCGCGGTATGGAATTGGCCAAAGCCAAAGGTGCGAAACGCGCGCTGATGCTACCCATGAGCGTACCATCGCATTGCAGTCTGTTGCGGGGTGCAGCAGAATTGTTGCGTGAGAGCTTGAATAACGTGACGATGCAAGCTCCCTCGATCCCAGTAGTACACAATGCCGATGTAAAAAGCTATCTGGATGTACCCTCTATTAAAGATTCGCTCGTACGCCAATTATATTCGCCGGTCCGTTGGGTAGAAACCGTGCAATCTTTCGGTCAAAAACTTATCACACATAACGTGGAATGTTCACCGGGCAAAGTTTTAATGGCTCTAAATAAACGCATTGACAACAACCAACAGGCATTGGCACTGAACGATGGCTTAGCCTTGAAATCAACATGGGCAGCATTGGCACAATATCCGGAGGGTAAATGAGTTTGCAAGGACAGATCGCATTGGTAACCGGCGCCAGTCGTGGCATCGGGCAGGGTATTATGTTGGAATTAGGCAGACAGGGCGCAACCGTGATCGGTACCGCGACCACCAAAAATAGTGCGCAGGCAATCAGTGAGTATTTGGCAGTAGCTGGCCTCCAGGGTTGTGGCATGGAGCTTGATGTCAATGCTGTCGTTCAAATCGATCAGGTTATCAACGACACTCGCAAGCAATATGGTGACGTTACTATTTTGGTAAATAACGCGGGCATTACCCGCGACAACTTGCTGGCGCGCATGACCGATGAGGAATGGGACGACATCATGTCGACCAACCTGAAATCTGTGTTCCGCATGAGTCGCGCCGTCCTGCGAGCCATGATGAAGGCACGCCATGGCCGAATTATTAACATTTCCTCGGTGATCGGCAGCATGGGCAACGCGGGACAAGCTAATTACGCCGCCT
>JBDSEJ010000208.1:0-3665 GCA_039920105.1 Candidatus Nitrotoga sp.
AGCAGGGATACCTCAATTTAACCGGACACTAGTGATGGAGAGTGACGACTAATTTTTGCCCTTTACCCATACTCCTCCATAGAACACAATCTGCAATTGACAACTTTAAAAGCCAGATCTAATAAAAACGAGCAGAACACGTGCGCTTTTCACTTATGTGATGAGCGTCCATTTTATACGCGCCATTGTTATGGTACGTGCATGTCAAAAACACAATCATCAACTTGACCTCAACGAGAATAAAACATAAGAATTGCCTATAGTGGAATAAATTATCTTATACAACTTGGAAATTGCTCTTGCCTATGACGTAGTGTCTTCGACGAGCAAAATTCGTATAGAATGTGCGGTAGCAGACAAACAATTTGCCACTTTTGAAATACACTTCATTTCAAGGATATAGTGATAAGTGCCTAGTTAAAGATTGATTGGTTAATTGCTAGGCATAAGAGCTGTATCTCTAAGCGGCTTTTTAATAATTTGGAAAACGGGGTATTACGAACTCGCAAAATCGAGGTTATTTAACTTCGATAAAATTTTCAGGCACTAAGCTGCTAACCATTTTTAGGAGATATAAATGTCTTTAGGAACAATTTTATTAATCATTGTAATCCTTATGCTGATCGGCGCGATTCCAAGTTGGCCCCATAGTCAGAATTGGGGTTATGGACCCAGCGGTGGTCTTGGTTTGGTAGTTTTAATCCTGATTGTTCTGTTACTCATGGGCAAAATATAGTGATTTGCTGTTATTTACTTTTAATTTCCCATCAATGGGCAATAGAATCGAAATTTCTTTTCAAATCGCAACGCAAGTTGCAAACACGAGCCTCTTGATTCTGTTTTTTTCATGCATCGAGAGGTAATTTAGTATCATTAATTAAACTGGAGGGTATTACAATGACACAATTTAAACGTTTTTCCACTTTTTTCCTGACTGTTATGTTGGCGTTTTTAGTAGGCTGTGCAGCAACGTCAAAGCAGGAGGGGACGGGTGAGTATATCGATGACACTGTCATCACAACAAAGGTAAAAGCGGCAGTTTTAAATGATCCATCACTGAAGGCCTCCGAAATCAACGTCGAAACCTTCAAGGGTGTGGTTCAACTGAGCGGCTTCGTCGGTTCTCAGGATGATATCAATAGGGCGACCGCAGTTGCAGGTGGTATCAAAGGGGTTAAATCGGTCAAGAATGATATGCGGGTCAAATAAGTATAGTGGTCGGTCTTCAGGTAAGGTTTGTACTATTGCCGGTTGACCGACCATTTATGAAAGGATGATATAATGCTTCATTATACCGTTGTGTTTCTAGTCATCGCGATTGTCGCTGCCCTGCTCGGCTTTACGGGTATTGCGTCCGGCGCAGCCGAAATCGCCAAGATCCTGTTCTTCATCTTCATTATCTTGTTTGTCATTTCGCTTATTATGGGTCTGATGCGTCGCAAGTGACCTCGTTTGGCCGCCATCAGACTGCTTTTGTTCCAATCAGTAAGGGGCAGTCGCCCCTTGCTTTCGTCACACAACACCAGACGTGGAAACCACGTATCAAGCATTTAATAAAAATCTATTTTTCGTCACAATATGGCGTCACTCTATAAATATTATTATTAAACTATTTGCAGCGCTCAACTTTATTAATCGTGACTTCCCTTCCCTGGAAACTTGCCTTCCCTGGAAACTTGCCTTCCCTGGAAACTTGAATTTCCTTACCTGCAAACTTGAAGTTTTAGAGTCGCCTAATGAGAATATCACCGGGGTAGGATCTGCATCTTGATTACCCATCTTTGTGTATCAAATCTAAGAAAGTCTTAAGGCACAAATCGAGGGGGGAGCAACATTATAGTACCCTTCAAAGACGATGAGCCAAGGTTCCTGCATCGCATTCAGTCCTTGCCCCAATTGTCTTGTAACATAACGACGCTATATTTTTGTCGCCATTTATCGTAAAACGCAATGTGTATATTTCGGTATTGACTGCAACCAGACTGGTGCCAACAGAACCGACTTCTTGCGCCTTCTGGAACA
Organism: Candidatus Nitrotoga sp.; assembly: GCA_039920105.1. Lineage (GTDB taxonomy): Bacteria > Pseudomonadota > Gammaproteobacteria > Burkholderiales > Gallionellaceae > Nitrotoga. The sequence goes on from JBDSEJ010000208.1 coordinate 2,023, forward strand.
GGTTGCACCTTTATAGATACACCGGTGTTGTAATATCTGCCCAGTGCTTACTCGGTTAAAGTTTGCTGGTGTAGTTTGCCAAAATCTCTATCCACTAAACAGCAGATTTGTTTCGCCTTGGCTTCTCAATTATCCGACACGTCTAACAACAAGACAATGCCACCTACCCCCGTCAATAAGTGTTTCACCATTCGCCCTTCCAGTGAAAGGTTGGAGTATTGCCACCATAAAATTCAAGAATGAGAATAGCAGACCTCGGTCATTGCACCAGTTATCACTTTCCAATCAATCTAGGAAAGTACATTTAACAGTTCGCCTTTGAAACGTTAATTTAAACTGTAGCATCATAAACACATTCTTATGGTTGCGGCTCGACCGCCTTAGTTGAATGATTCTACAACTTCAAAATTAAGTAATACTATCAACTCACCTGACCACGATGGGATATCTAAATTTAACTATCTGATAGTGGCCGTAGTCGCGTCTCTGATTCGCGGAGCGAATGGTGCATATGGGTATTTAGATCATACTTACCAATGAACAACGAAGTGAACTGAAAAACTATGTAAGATCGCAGACGCTGGACGCGCATTTTTTTCAGTTTGAGACTAATGGGGGTAGCAACCATGAAAATATGCGGTGGTTTGAACTCAGACTAGGGCGGGTAATTGCATGGCACGATTTATTTCAAAGAGTAGCTTAGAAAATGTTCAGACTGACTTAACCCATAATCGACTTAGCCGTGTATCGGTGTCACAGAAATCGTACAAGTATCGCTCTCTACATGAGCCCACTTAAGCTGAGCCAAGCTTGGCATTTCTGACACGGCTGTGCTCAAGGTATGGCAAACCAACTGCCTCAAGCCACATTTCGTCGAGACTTTCTAAGGAATCACATAGCGCAAAGTTCGTCGTATACCTCGGAGAAATCTTTGGTCTGTATTTACACCGCCTGAGCACGCTTTAGTTCTATGCTGCGACGATAAAACCAAGTATAAGCACTGGGTCATTACGCAATCCGGATTGCAGCTGAATAAGGGCACACGGTTATTATGAATCACAACTACAAATCCAACGGCACAGCCAACGTGTTCTCCACGCTCAAAGCGTTTGACGGACAAGTTATCGCTCCTTGCCAGCGGCCACAGGCCAAACCGAGTGGCTTCAGTACCTGCGTCAGTTCGACTGCAAAACTTCGAGAGACAAGGCGCCACGCCAGGTTGGTGACTATTACGAAACACAAGCATCCGATCATTCAGGAAGTGTGGCTGGGAAACATCCGCGCTTCCAAGCCCATTTCACATCGACCTCAGCTGCATTGTTCAATATGACCGAGTGCTCCTTTAACATTATTTCAACGAGCCGACTGGAGCGTGTTGTCTTGCGCAGCGTTCCAGAAGTTTTTACCACCATCAAGGAGTAGGTCGCCATGCACAATCAAAATCCGAAACCATTCATCTGGACTGCAAAGAACAATGATATTCTCCAGTATGCCATTCGTACCAATCATAGGATTGATACGATGAAAAATGAAACATTACATTAGCATGCTGCAATTTGATATTTTGATTATAGGCAGTGGGCTGGCAGGGCTTTCATTGGCATTGAAACTTGCCGATCAACGAAAAATTGCTATTATTACCA
>JBDSEJ010000209.1:0-1780 GCA_039920105.1 Candidatus Nitrotoga sp.
TATCTTTAAATTTCAGCGTATCCAGCGGCTGCACTTCAGCACCAATCTCGAAACGCCCCTCCGCATCTAATAGCCAGTTTAGCCGAGTGCGCGCGGAAATACGTTGATGGTGATTGCACTTGGGACAGACACTTTTATTTTTCTCCAAGTCAGAGTAATACAGTACCCCTTGGCATGATGGACATTTGTGCCACAGTCCTTCCGGCACATTCTTCCTGCTCTCCCCCCCCAACTCTCTTCGTTTAATTTTTGGGGGTAATAATTTCTGAAACCAACTCATGCAATCCTCCTTAAATCCTTAACTTGAACGTTGCATTTGTCGCGTGACGATTACGCAGAATTTTCGCTAGCTGGCCACGGCGCCCAACCTTGCGAACCTCACTTTTTTGATAAGCATCAATGCTGAGAAAGTATTGTAGTTACTCACAAATTCGGTAGAACAAAACCTTGTGTTCTAAAGGCAAACGAGGACACATGCAAAAATAAACATTCAAAATGAATTATATGCTGCATCTCAAAATTCCTTTACAAGCAGCTCTTCCTGCTACCCGCGTGAACCCCTTCATGCAGTGATTCTTTAACTTTAAGAATGAGATGAAATCCTATGCCTGATTAATTGCCAAGCGTAACTCCTTAACCACCCTTGTTACATTGGAGATTACAGACTCTTCATTCGAATCCTCAATTTCCTGCACGATGCGACTGCCAACCACCACACCGTCACATAGCTTTGAAACTGCCCGTGCTGTTTCTGCATTACGGATGCCAAAGCCTACGCCTATAGGTAAGTCGATATACTGTCGGATGTGCGGAATTTTCTGTTCTATAGCTGACAAGTCCAGATGCCCCGCCCCAGTCACGCCCTTGAGCGACACGTAATACACGTAACCACGCGCCAGTTTGGCCACCTTCTCAATGCGTGCATCGGATGTAGTGGGTGCAAGCAAAAAAATAGGGTCCACTCCATGGCGATGCAGGTGAACGAACGCTTCGTGGCTTTCTTCTGGCGGGAAGTCCACCGTCAGCACACCATCCACCCCCACTTGCTCGCAGCGCGCGGCAAAGCGTTCCCAGCCCATTGCCTCGATAGGATTCCCGTAACCCATCAGCACTATTGGCGTTTTCGCATCTGTGGCGCGGAATTTCTCCACCATATCAAATACATCGTGCAATGCTACGCCATGCTTGAGCGCTCGCTCCGAAGAGCGTTGTATAGTTGGGCCATCCGCCATTGGATCGGAAAAAGGCACGCCGATTTCAATGATGTCTGCACCCACCTCTGCCAGCGCATGCATCAGCGAAATAGTAATTTGCGGATTAGGATCACCCGCCGTAATAAATGGAATTAGCGCCTTACAGCCGCGCTGCTTAAGTTTTTCAAAAGTGGTCTGAATGCGTGACATGAGGTACCTGCAAAATAATTCCAGAAAAGGTTACAGCTCTATACCAGAAATCCGCGCTACGGTCGCCATGTCCTTGTCGCCTCGTCCGGATAGATTGACCAGCAGAACTTTATCACTCGCCATCGTCGGTGCAATCTTGGCCGCATAGGCCAAAGCATGACTGGATTCCAGCGCCGGGATAATTCCTTCGAAATGACATAGATCATGAAAGGCTTGTAGTGCCTCACTATCCTCAATTGCTACATATTGCGCGCGCCCACTGTCTTTAAGCCATGCATGTTCAGGGCCGACACCGGGATAATCCAGTCCAGCGGAAATAGAGTGTGTTTCAATGATTTGGCCGTTCTCATCCTGCAACAAATAAGTACGATTACCGT
>JBDSEJ010000210.1:0-16523 GCA_039920105.1 Candidatus Nitrotoga sp.
TGTCTGCGATCACTCGAACGTCGCCCTTAACTGCGACACTGTCGCCAGCAATTGCCAGGGGCTCCGAGCTTGCATCCACGGGGGTGGACTCTGCCGACTTAACTTCTGCCGGAGCCAATCCAGGGGCAAGCGCAGGCGGGAGCGACGTCGAGGATGTTGATTTGCTGAATACATTGTTGATCAATGCCGCCAATTTCTCAGCCATTCCATTCTGCACCGGATAAACGAATAAGCGCATGCCGCCACCTGCTCCGCCGGTATGATCCATACGTTCAATCCATATTTTTGCCTGCTCCAGATATTTGGGTTGCTGTGTGATTACCAGAATGGCGTTTAGCCGCTCAATTGGCACCAACTTAACCACCCCTGCCAACGGACTTAGCGCCTGCGCTCCAAAAATTTTGCCGAGATCTGCCACAGCAGTCTTCACATCGACACTTTGCAGCGTGAACAGAGCAACTGACATTCCAGCCAGCCAATCCACATCAAACATGGCAATGGTGTCCTGCAAATGCCGTAACTCTCGCTCGGTACCGGAAAGAATTATCAGGTTGCGTGCTTCATCAATGCGCACGGCATTCGCTTCAGTAACAAAAGGTTCAAGAATTTTTACCATTTCCTTGGCAGCGATAAATTTCAAAGGTGCGATCTGAACGCTGTAACCGCGACCACCAGGCAATACTACCCTGTCGTCTCCCAATTGTGGCGTGATCGAGCCACGCGTTGCAGTAGCAGCCGGCACCACCTTGTAAATCCCCTCTTCTCTAATGATCGCTGCACCATTCATGCGCAACAGGGTTTCCAACGTTGGCAACAAATCTTTACGCTGAAGGGGGCTGCTGGTATGTAAATTGATTACGCCCTGCACCTTTGGATCAATAATGTAAGTTTCATTAAAGATATCGCCGACAATTGCTTTGACTACCTCTCGTAAATCAGCACCCTCGAAATTGAGCATCATTTCGTCTCCTGCAGCTGGCTTGGTCACGGTTGCAGCCGGCGGCGACGCTTTGACAAACACCCCAGTGCCGGGATAAAGCTTGACCTTCCCCGAGCTTTCAACTATGGCAGGCTTTCCCTCTTTCGAACTCTCGGCCTCGCTAATACTCCGCGTAATGAAATGTGGTTTCACTACCCCTTCGTTCTTCTTCTCATCATTCTTTTTCAAGTCGAACGTCTTGAAAAAAGTAGCACACCCTCCCAATAAAGGGAGGGCAACCATTACCAGTACCCAACGCAGGTAAGCTTTATTCATGCCGCTCTCTTTTCTCTGTAATAGCATATTGGCTTCTCAATCAAAATAGCTCTATGTAAAATAGAGCAGTTAATATAACTTAACTTCTCGCAGAAGAAGCAAATCTCGTAAAGAAGAAATGATCCCTTGGTCCTGAACGTGCCGAAAGATGGATAAATTTTTAGATGACTAATCTTTAATTCATCTTGCACTCAGAACTACTTTCTATTCAAATCATATAGAAACAAAATAACTTGTTCGTTATTGCTGCTGCTGTTCCTGTTGCAGTTGTCGCAATGCCCGTCGGCGTTCAAAAACTGAACGTGGATCTGCAGCGTTATCCACAGCTGGCGACCCCGGCAGTGACGCAGTCGGTGCATTATGTTGCGCCGGCGCACTTGGAATACCAGGCCTTCCTGGCGGTGTCGAACCTGTTTTGATTTTTAGTATAAGCTCCTCACGTTCATCGCCCTGTTTGAATGTGATTTTATCAGGATCCAATTTTTCAATTTGCATCCCGTTGATTTCTTCGCCCAACTCGACACGCACCATCTTGCGAGTGGCGACTTCACGCAATAGTGCAATATTTTTGTTCTTAGTAATTATGATGCCGTCCAAAATAAACTGCCCTTTGCGCATGGTTGGCTTGGGTGGCTCTGCCGGCGTCGGCAAGGCCGGCGGGGACGGCTGGGACGCCGGGGACGATGACGAGGAAGTTGAACGGCGAGAAGAGCCGGACAAAGGCGAGCGTTCGCGCTTTATTGGCAGCGGGCGACGGTTGGATACAAACAGTGGCCGCGCCAATATCTCTGTATAGGATTGGACCAGTGGTAGTAATTCAAACTCCGGCTGCAATGGAATCAATACCGGCCTGTTTTTTTGTAGCCTTGGCTGCGGCAGGGGTGCCTTAACATTTTTACCCCAACCAAGTTCGGTGCCAATCGTCCAGATCAGCAAGAATATCAACGCCAGTAATAATATGGTCGTGAGGCGGCGAGGTTCAAAGGGCATTTTCATTTGCTATCCGCTACCAACGCATAGCCAGATACGTCAAACTGCGCTATCAGCTCTGGCTCTGCAGCGGGGGCGCCCTTGCTTAAAGTGCTGGCCTGCGAGCGTATGCTGACATTATCAAGCAGCAGATAGGGTTGCACTGTTTCAGCGGCATAAAGAATTTTTCTCAGCGTGGATAGATGGCTGGTAAATTGGATATTGACAGTAACTCTGCGATAACCACCATCATCCTTGAATGGCACTACCTGCATGCTGACCAACTTGCCTCCATTGGCCTCGATCAAATTTTTTGTGGTTGCCTGGATTTCAGAGGCAGCCAATGCGGCACCGGTATTTCTGAGGAAATGCTGACGGCCTTCTTTTTTATTCACTTGATCGAGTGCCGCTTGAACTTCAGAATGGCTCGCTACAACGTGCCGGTAACGACCCAAATAATCGACCAAACTATCCAGCGATTGATCGTAATGGCGATGCAACATGTTAACGGGAATGAACAGCAACAAAACGCCAATTGTCAGAAATAGGATTAACAATCCAATGGCCAAGCCCCTATTTTGATTTTTACTGAGAGTACGCATCAGGGTTTAGTCTCTGAATGAGGCGTCGTTTTTATTGCCTCTTTGAATGGCGCATTCGAAGCTGGCCGCTCTGACTTCAAGTCGGGAAGTCGGAGCGGCAATGGTGAATTAAACTTCTCGGCTTCAAGCTTGCTGGATTCTGGTAACTCAGATATAGGTTCATCCGACGTGGTGACTTCCTTATTGGGTTTGCTGCTTGGTTCAGGTTCAACAGCAACCGATGGTGATTGTAATCCAGTTAGCTTGGGCTCTGGCGCAGCGATTCCAAGAGCTGGGACTGTTTCGATTTCTGCCGCCAAATGATAACGCTCGCTGTTCGGCATATCCCCCTTGGTCAGCGGAGAGCGAAAGTTGGCGTCATGCGCAATTTTGGCTCTCTCAAACAAAGCGATCAATTTCGACGAGGAGCCGGTTTCACCCTGGATTTGCAGCTCTTTTCCTTTGAGGTTGAATTGTTGTACCCAGGTATCATCCGGCAACAGGCGCGACAACTCATCCAGTATTACCACCAGCGGCGGAGCTTCCCGCTTTTTTTCCAGCATAAAATTGTATTCTGCAGCCAACCTCTCCTGCTCGCTCCGCAATACGTCAGTTTCTCTAGCTTGCTGCTTGGCGCGGTCAACTATCGGTAATAAGGCAATCACGGCCTGTCGCTTCTGCAAGATCGGGATGGTTATGGCAGCAATTGCCAGAATTAGGGTTAGCAATAATAAACCTGGATTAATTCCGCGCAGCCTGGATGGTTGGTAAGTCTTGCGCTCGGCCGGCATCAGGTTGATGGCATCGCCGTTCGGCACAGCAATGCCGGAAACATACACGGCATTGGCTGGCCCACCCCAACGCTCTAGCAGACCAAGCAGATTATCCAACTCTGAGCGCGGCACAACTACCAATTTGACGACCAGACGGTTTTTTTGATTATCGACACGCAACACGCGAAAATCGAAATAAACTTGTGCAGCTTTAAATGGAGTATGACGATCCATTTCGAAACCTAGCACTTGACGCAGATTTTTGGTTGCCGCCAGAGGCAGTTCGATCTGTTTGACTAGGCATTTTGTTTCCGTGAGCCACAACGCAACCTGCTCATCACGAACATGTAATTTACTAAACAATTCCTGAAAAGCATTGTCTTGGGTATCAAGGTCGCCAGATAGCCTATCGACTCTACCCAGCTCGGTCAAGCTGCCTCGTACCCAGCGCTGCAATATAACTGCTTGGGGAGTAACCTCTATCAGAAGTCCATTAGCAGCGTTTGCACTGGATTGACGCAACCATTGCGGCACAAGCGCAATGAGTTCGGCCGACCACCAACGCCAAAATTTCCCGAGCGAAGAGTTTCTGTCAAAAGTAATGCGTAGCTGGCGCGCAGCTTGAATTTTATTTGTCATCTACAACTGGAGTACGCATGTGGTGCTCCTCTCATTCTGGTGAAGAGAGGCTTAAGAGTATTGGGATCTGCATGATCATCAGAAGTAGCGCATAACAAGTAATGGTTACTATAATTCTCTCAGCCTTTATCAGCGTCCGATTATTTTAAGGTATAGCCATGAATACGCAACAACGCATCTAATGGATTGCTAGCAATTACACTTATTATCGCTAAGTTCAGCCAAAGCTTGATGCTCATCAAAAATTAAAACTCATGCGCCCATCAGCACACTGTCATCAGAATGACTTACCTGCAATATATCGATTGCGCAAAACCTATTCGTTAAAAAATTATCAGCATTCCATGCCGAGAATGAAATTGAAGCTGAACTTAAAGTATCCTCAGGATAAATGACTTGGAGGATGGGTATGCAGCATTCGATATTGGAATGTTTGAGCAACCATCAATTTGATGTAAATTGTGCTCTCAGTGCTCTTTTCATCGCTCCGCACAAATGGAAGTAGATTAATCGCGTGCAATCTTTATGTATTGGCTGCTCGCTCTTCAACCATCGGCTTTAAAGTTGCTTCCCCTTCCTTCCAGGAAAAATAAACAATTTTTCGAACGGCGCCTTGATCAATTTTTACCACAGCTTCACGAACGAACACTGTGCCGTCTGGCAATTTTGCCTCGGCTCGAACACTATACACGGAACCATCGTCACCCGCTACAGCAGAGGCAGCTGGTGCAAATGGCGGTGGCAGTAAATTTTTAAGCAAAGCCTCCTGACGCACCAATATATATGCATCAACCATCTCTACATTAGCACCAGGTAGTGCCAGCAAAACTTTTCTCGGCGCAATGGCTGCATTTATTCCAGTCTGATGTGAATCTACAGTCAGTGCATCTGCCAGATTAGCATACAACTCTGGTGTCATGCCCAACACCCGCTGCAATTCATAAACCGTTTCAAATGGTGCATTGGCCGGTCGGTATTTCAATCCGGCAGCTTTGTATTCCGCAATCTCTGCGCCTTTAGGGCGTGGCAATTCGTCGCTGTCGCGCCAATCTGAAATAACGTCCAGTAGAATGGTGCTTTCTTCATCGTTGAGCCCAACACTTTTCAATAGACCTTTCAGCAAGCCCTCTGAAGCGCTGTTGATATCAATTTTACCGGATACATCCAGAAGTGAGATACTGCACTTCGCACCTCCGAACTCCCACTGATGCGGCAAGCCATCCCCCTTCCATCGCTGAAGATCTCCGATCGGCTTGAACATTTCGTAGAGTGCACGCTGCATACCAGCATCAGCGACCGCCTGGGCACGTGCTGATGCTGTCAGGTTCTGCGCCAGCAGAATATCTGTACGCATGCTGAAAGCGAAGCTGGCAGCAATCACCGTCAATAATGTGGTTGACCACAACACTAACACCAAGGCAATACCATGTTGATGCTTTTTGTTGATCACGGTCATCATCCACTCACGCATTTACTGGCAGAGCTGTCCCACACACAGCCAGTATCAGAACCGATTAACGGTGCTACCACTAAATCCGGCCAGACGCGGCCATTACTGAACTTGACCCGAACACGGATCAGATAGGGTAAGCGTTGTTGACTATCCTTATTTCCCCACTGGTCCCGCCATTGCGGCTCGCCATCTTTGGTTTCAGCACCAAAATAGGCGAAGCTTACTTCCTTAACATGCTCCGCCAATACGACTTTTTCAACATTCTCCAATGCGGTAAAATCAACACTGTCTGCATCTGGGATGGCGCGCCTCATTACCAGTTGACCAACTTCATTATCCCGCGACAATTCCAAACTAATCAAAAACAGGCCGCCTGCACCTAATCGCACAGCAATCGGAGCCACCATCTTGATACTGTCTGGCTCACCTATAAATGCCAGATTCATATCTGCCTTTTTTTTCCAGATAAATGGCGTGACCTGGCTTAATTCACGACGCAAAAACCCTTGCAGCAAAGCCAAATGCGTCGAATTTTCTGCGTGTATCTCGCCGGCTTCCCAGCTGCGAGCACCTAGACGCATGCCACCAAACAACAAGGCCAGTATCAATCCGAGCAAAGACATAGCGATTAGCAGCTCCAGCAAGGTGAAGCCAGCAACTCTGTGCTTGTTCAGGCTCACAGTGCCACCGCATTCACCAGTCGAAGCGTTTTAAGACTGGCCGAGCGCGACTGGTTGCCACCACCCCATAGCACCTGGACTTCCACTTCTAACAGAGACACGGGCAAAATCGGCACGGGCAATCCAGTCTGCTCGCTAGTCTGTGCCGGAGTCTCCAAATATGGTCGAATACTGACATGCCAACGGTATACGGCATCAAATTCGCCATCGCTCTCACTTACTTTCAATGGCATCTCGATGCCAACCGATGCTAACTTGCTTTGACCCAGCAACATTGCTTGCTGATTTTCATCAACTCGACTGGCATTACGCAAGCCGCCAGAAAAAATCTGCATTAATACGCCCAATATCATTGCCAGAATTACAAATGCCACCAGCACTTCAAGTAAAGAGAAACCACGATTGACTTTATGCATAACCAAGGGGGGTGTCAGCGAATAATCTGAACATTTTTTCGAGCCTTAAAACTGATGCAATGTCATACTAACTAACGCTTGCATTGTATGCAGCCAAAATGTCAAAGATGCTTAGGTTCACATACAGCCCTTAATTGAGAATAGTGACTTGGCCGGTCAGCCAGTCGATATTTATATCGTATTTACGGACACCCGATGTGACCGTGATACGACCGCCGGTGGAGCTTCCATCCGGGTAAAAACGAATTGCGCCGACCCTGTCGGGCAACATCTCGGATTGCGCTGTAAACAGGCTGATATCCAACTTTGCTGGCAGGGCATAGCGGCGTTGGTCACCACTCACCTTAAAATTCCGCTTTTCGACATCCAGTGTCAATGTCGACTCTACTTTTCTTGTGACTGCCAAGCTTCGCGCTTGACGTAAACCAGCCGCAAGTTGACGCGCCGCGCCTTTTAGTTCGGTGCCGGGCAAGCCGGCGGAGATCATCGGTACCGCCATGGCATATACCATCACCATCAGCATCAACACTACCAGTAATTCCAGCAGTGTAAAACCGGCGCTTGCACGCGATTTTATTCGCCCCAATTATTGATATCCTTATTCTCTCCCTCGCCGCCTTCACGGTTATCAAGACCAAGTGAGCTGATATCATAATCTTTATTGTGCTGTCCCGGTGAAGCGTAATGGTAATCGTTGCCCCACGGATCTTTTGGCACCGTCTTCGCTCCTTTGATGTAAGGACCGTTCCAACCGGTCGCACCAGTTGGTGCCACGATCAATGCCGACAAACTTTCCTGTGAATTCGGATAGCGCCCCACTTCCAGCCTGAACAATTCCAAGCTCTGTCCAAGCTGCTCGATTTGCAGCTTGCCCGTTTTACTTTTCGATGTACCAAGGTAATCCATTACCTTGGGCCCCACCAAACCAGCCAGCAGACCCAGAATTACCAGCACCACAAGCAATTCAAGCAAGGTAAACCCTGTTTCCCGCCGTACCCGATTCATCCTATTCATAGACCGCTCTCCAAAAAATTTACAATTCTATTTCCCTATGCTTCCTTAACGCATCACCTCTTACGATGTGGCTCGATAAAACTGGGTGCAGCCTTACAGTCGGACTCTCAATTCTTGATTACATCGCCAAGTCGTTGACACTAAGGATAGCAAGCAGAATCGACATAATGATACCGCCAATTAACAGCCCCAACCCTAAAATCAGCACTGGCTCCATTAGACTTAACATGCGCTTAACCGTAGTTTGCACCTCATTGTCGTATACATCTGCAACGCGCAGCAGCATTTCTTCAAGCTGACCCGTTTCTTCGCCAACTACAACCATATGAACCGCAAGCTTGGGAAACAAACCTGTTTCCATCATTGGCCTGCCCAACCCCAAACCTTGTTTAAGCTGATTCGCCACATTATCGAGCCCCTCTGCCATGACGCTATTACTCAAGGTTTCTTTTATAATAAAAAGCGCGTTCAATAAAGTCACCCCGTTGCCTAACAAAGTGCCCAAGCTGCGACTAAAGCGGGCTACTTCAATCTTTGACACCAGATCGCCTACGAGCGGCAGACGCAAAAAAATGCCATCCCATCGGTAGCGACTGCCAGGGTTGCGCATTTGCTGTTGCAGCAGCACATAAATTGCTAATGCACCAATTAGCAGCATCCACCAGTCATGGCGTAGAAAGTCACCCGCGGCAATAACGATTTGCGTTGGCAGTGGCAGGGTTTTACCGGATTGCTCAAACATCAAGGAAAACTGCGGCACAACAAACATCAGCAACATCATTACAGAACTGACCGCCACCACCATTAAAATTGCGGGATAAACTAATGCGGATGTAACAGTTTGCTTAAGTGCTTTTGCGCGTTCCATAAACTCAGTGATACGCGACAGTACCGGACCAAGTGAACCTCCAGCTTCACCAGCACGAACCATATTTAGGTAGAAACGGGAAAACACGCCCTTTTGAGCTTCCATCGCGACGGATAGCGGGGCCCCACCGCGCACGTCGTCACGCACTTGTGTCAACAGGTTACGTACTTTAGTGTTTTCGGATAGCTCGACCAAAATTTCCAATGCGCGATCAAGTGGCAAACCGGCATGTAGTAATGTTGCTATTTCACTCGTGAAGACGCCAATTTCTGCCTGACTGACTCGACTGGAGCGTAGCCATCCAAATGAGACGTTTCCCGCAGATTGTTCCGGCTGCGCCAGTTCAATCTGAATCGGGATATATCCCATAGCCTGCAAACGATCTACTACCGCTTCATTAGTGCGGGCTTCCATTTCGCCCTCAAGCGCTTCACCGTCTGCACTAACCGCGTTGTATTGAAACACCGGCAAATCAGCTCTCCCGCGTCACGCGCAATACTTCCTCAATGGTAGTGATCCCTGCCATTACTTTGCGCAAGCCGTTATCAAACATAGTTCGCATGCCCTGATCGATTGCCAGTTTGCGTATTTCTCCAGCAGTTGCATGCTGCATCACCAAACTGCGAATACCATCGCTCATGGTTAGCATTTCCACAATGCTTACTCGGCCAATATAGCCAGTGTGACCACATTGTGGACAGCCAACCGCATGATAAAGTTCAATCGGACGCGCAGTTGTAAAGCGATGCAACTCCATTTCATCAACCACTTCAGGCAGCACTGTTCGCATTTGACGACATTGTTCACACAATGTGCGCACCAAACGCTGAGCCAGAATGCCAATAACAGTGGATGTTAGAAGATAATCGTCCATGCCCATATCGAGCAGGCGGTTAATCGTGCTGGCAGCATCATTGGTGTGCAGGGTGGAAAGCACCAAGTGACCGGTAAGCGCGGCCTGTACAGCAATCTGCGCGGTTTCCAAATCGCGGATTTCGCCGATCATGATGACGTCCGGATCCTGGCGAACAATGGAACGAAGGGCATTGGCAAAAGTAAGACCGATCTGTGCTCTGACCTGAATCTGGTTTACGCCTTCCATCTGATATTCAACCGGGTCTTCCACAGTGAGTATCTTCACATCCGATTTGTTCAACGTTTGCAATGCTGTGTAGAGCGTGGTGGTTTTGCCGCTACCGGTAGGGCCGGTGGCCAATATAATGCCATGGGGTTGCTTCAACACATCAATGAATGTTTTAAGCAAAACATCATCAAACCCGAGCGAGGCGAAATTTAGGGTAGTACCACTCTTGTCGAGAATACGCATAACAACGCTTTCGCCATGCATTGTAGGCACAGTGGAAACACGCAAATCGATTTCCTTGTTTTGAATTCGCAATTTGATGCGGCCATCTTGCGGCAGACGCCGTTCCGCAATATCCAAGCTTGCCATGATTTTAATACGCGATATGACGGCAGCGGACAAGCGCCGTGGCGGAGACTCTACCTCATGCATCACCCCGTCTACCCGGTAACGTACAATCAAACGATTTTCGAATGGCTCAATGTGAACATCGGAAGCGCGCGCCTCCACTGCATGGCTAATAACCAAGTTAACCAGGCGGATAACCGGCGCCTCACTGGCGAGATCCTTAAGATGCTGCACATCGTCGCTCGCGCCATCTTCCTCGAGGGTTTCGATGTCGCCGACAATTTCCCCCATCGACGTCTTGCCGCTACCATAAAGACGTTCGAAAGCGCTTTCCATATCCTGCTGCACCGCCACACGCACATTGATTGAACGATGTGTTAACAAGCCAAAGGCATTAATTACGTATTGGTCTAGTGGATCCACTAGCGCCAGCACCAGTTCGTGTTCATCTTCATGCAGCGGCAACGCTTTAGACTCTTTGAGGAAGCGTACCGACACGCACTCTTCCAGCAAGGGCATTTGAGGATATTCAGCCGGCTCCACCAGTGCCAGTCCGAGTTGTGCCGCCAATGCCTCTGCCACATCACGGGCAGTAACCACTCCCGACTTTAATAGCAGCGTGCCAATACGCTCATGCTCACCGACTTCATCTTTTTGCAAATCTAGCGCGCGCTCCAACTCGAGCGTATTCAGCTTCCCCTGCTCAACCAACCACTCTCCTAAACGTTTCCTCAACTTGATGCTTTCTGTGCGAAAAAATTCGGGAATGGTATCACGAACACTCGGATTCTCACGCCAGACCACCCGAATTTGCATTTAACGAGCTACAACTTGAAGCAGTAAAGGCCGTTTCAAATCCTAATTGAGAAAGACATAGCATGGTGTTTTTTGAAGTCAAAAGGCATTGCGTGAACAGTAGTGAGAATATTTTGACTCAGGTATCTTTGGCGGATGCCGTGAGTGGACGTTCAATTTCCACGCAATCGCACCCATTCATTTTTAATGAACACTTAAATTTCAAGACATTGGAAATTATTTACGCAACTAGCCGTTGATGCCTTGCTCCCGTGCTACAGGTTCTCTAACCAATATTGCATTCGGGTTTTTAGTGGGCTCAAATTTAGCGCTGGGCACTCCTAAGGATAAAACAAAAACAAACGGTATCCCGCTGGTTTAAGATCGGCAGTGTCAAGATGCAGTTTGATGCCAACCTCATGGTTGGGTAGAAGCCCTTGTTTTTCGTCCTCGTTGTGCTTGAGATATTCCGCTGGAGAGAAGACACGGCGTGCCAGTGCCTCGTCCATCGAGCTCGTGAGTGTAAGTTCGAGATTGGGGTAGGATTGCGCATAAGGCGCACGGTTTCGCAAGATGGCATTGAGAGTGATGATGCTCGCTTGTTTTGGATCGGACTCCAGATCAGAAGATTCGATGCTCACCTGGTCAATTTTTTGCGGCAACGGAATATTGCAGTTGAGCAGCTTGCAATAGGATGTGAGTGCTAACTTGATACCCGGCAAGTGTGCGGCGAGTTCGACACGAAAAAAATAGGTAGTCTGTGCTAATAACGCTATGAACAACAGCAATGTGACCACTATCCATGACCAGTGAACATTCCTTTTGATTACTGAAGGACTCGTTTCAAGCTCCTCTTCAGCATTGGTCGTCGCGAGTTGGCTGAAATCATATTTATCGTCTATTGCAGGAGTATTCTCTACCTGATTTTCGACAGCCACTTGCTGCATCTCTTCCTGAGCCAAGGTTAACGTAAGTTGCGGGCTGGGCTCGTTATCATGCAATTGTTCAGTTGCGTTAAATATCGCCTGACACTGGCCACAACGCACCATGCCCTGATGCATATCCAGCTGAGCTTGGCTGACCTTAAAGCGGGTGCGACACTCCGGGCATCGAGTTGCTGTGTTCATCGCTTCATTCCAGATAAACATGCCCAGCCTTCTTCCATAACCGGTGACTTGAAGTCAAACCATTGGCCATAGATTTCCATAACATCTTCGACCTGTTCGCTAAGTACGCCGGACAACACAATCTGGCCGCCTTGCCTTGCAGAGCCTGCCAGCAAAGGAGCGAGCACTTTAAGTGGATTGGTAAGAATATTGGCTACCACAATATCAGCTTGTTGTTTCAGTGCAGCATTAGGCAGGTAGAACTGAGCATCAACCTGATTAACCACTGCATTGTCCCGACTAGCTTGCACAGCTTGAGCATCCACGTCCACGCCAATGGCGCTGGCAGCGCCAAGTTTGAGCGCAGCGATGGCCAGGATGCCCGAGCCGCAGCCATAATCCAGTACGGACTCACCTCCTTGCAAATGACTATCCAACCAGCGCAGACACAATCGGGTAGTGGGGTGGCTGCCGGTACCAAAAGCCAAGCCGGGATCGAGCGTAATATTTATGGCATTGGGGTCGAGCGGAGTGTGCCAAGTAGGCACGATCCACAGACGCTGCGAAATGCGAATGGGGTCAAATTGCAATTGAGTCAGGCGCACCCAGTCGTTATCCGCCAAGGTTGAAACAACATAAGTTGGCGGCTGTTTCAGCCCGATGGCGTATGACGCTTCCAGCATGATTTCATCTATCGGCGCACCTTCAACAAACAGAGCAGTAACGCGATTGTGTAACCAAAGATGGGGGGCGGGTTCGCCCGGCTCGCCAAACATAGCTTGCTCATTCGGTGTGTCGACATCTGCATCGTGAATGTCCACAGAAAGTGCACCCAGCCCCAGCAGAGCCTCGCTTAATATCTCCGCTTGGGCTTCAGATGCAGTGATCGTCAGCGTAAGCCAGGCCATGTTATTTTACCTTGATGCGTTCGGCCAGCTTGTGCTCCAGATAGTGAATGCTTGTGCCACCTCGTAGAAAAGCAGCATCTAACATTAATTCCTGATGCAGCGGAATGTTAGTCTCGATACCTTCTACCGCCATTTCAGATAGGGCGGTACGCATACGGGCTATCGCCTGTTGGCGGTTGTCACCGTATGCAATTATCTTGCCGATCATGGAATCGTAATGCGGCGGCACGAAATAGTTGGCGTATACATGCGAATCTACGCGAATTCCAGGACCACCAGGAGTATGCCAAGCGCTAATACGACCGGCCGATGGCGTGAACTTGTAGGGATGCTCGGCATTGATGCGACACTCGATGGCATGACCTTTGAGTGTAATATCATTTTGCTTGAAACTAAGCTTTTCACCGGCAGCAATACGAATCTGCTGTTGCACGATATCTATGCCAGTAATCATTTCAGTGACTGGATGCTCTACCTGTATGCGAGTGTTCATTTCAATGAAGAAAAATTCATCGTTTTCATATAGAAATTCAAAAGTTCCAGCGCCACGGTAACCAATTTTTCGGCAAGCTGCCGCACAACGCTCACCAATTTTATTACGCAAACGAGTATTCAGCAGAGGTGCTGGCGCTTCCTCAAGAATTTTCTGGTGACGACGTTGCATTGAGCAGTCCCGCTCACCTAAATACACCGCATTGCCATAAGAGTCAGCCAATACTTGGAATTCGATGTGACGCGGATTCTGCAAAAACTTTTCCATATACACTACGGGATTATTAAACGCAGCCTGCGCCTCGCTACGCGTCATAGTCACGGCATTGAGCAATGCAGCTTCGGTATGCACCACGCGCATGCCGCGCCCGCCCCCGCCTCCGGCGGCCTTTATAATGACCGGGTAACCGATACTGCGTGCAATCTTCGTAATTTCGGCTGGATTGTCCGGCAGCGCCCCATCAACGCCCGGCACACAAGGAATGCCAGCTTTTTTCATAGCATTTTTGGCAGATACTTTGTCGCCCATTAAACGAATGGTCTCGGGGCGTGGTCCAATGAATACAAACCCACTTTTTTCAACACGCTCGGCAAAGTCAGCATTCTCAGACAAAAAGCCATAGCCAGGGTGGATGGCCTGTGCATCTGTAACTTCCGCTGCGCTAATGATGGATGGGATGTGCAGATAACTTTGCAGAGAGGAAGCTGGGCCAATGCACACCGATTCATCGGCCAGCTTGACATACTTGGCATCTGCGTCAGCTTCGGAATGCACTGCTACTGACTTAATACCCATTTCACGACAGGCGCGCTGAATTCTTAAGGCAATCTCGCCTCGATTTGCGATGAGAATTTTTTCGAACATTATTTAACCGATGATAAAAAGAGGTTGACCATACTCCACCGGCTGGCCGCTCTCGACCAAAATCGCACTAATGACTCCGCTTTGATCAGCTTCGATTTCGTTGAGCAGCTTCATAGCTTCAATGATACAAAGGGTGTCACCTACGCTCACGCTTTGACCTACATCCACAAAGGATTTTGAGCCAGGGGAGGGACTCCGGTAGAAACTTCCGACCATAGGCGACTTTACAACGTGACCATCTGGTGCCGCGAGTTCTGCTGGCTCAGCAGGCACATCGGCCAGCTGCGGGGAAAGCGTGGCCATGTGCTGCGGTGCAGCATATACATGCTGCACCGCAGCACCGGAGCGAACGATGCGCACGCGCTCTTCGCCTTCACTGATCTCCAGCTCAGCAATACCGGAGTTTTCAACCAGTTCGATTAAGGTCTTGAGTTTACGTAAATCCATGATTTAGCTCCTAACAGAATATTGCAGCGCGTATTGCACTGCGAGTTCATAACCGGTTGCACCAAGGCCGCTGATAACGCCGATAGCGAGATCAGAGAAGTATGATTCTTTGCGGAACGGTTCACGTGCAAACACATTAGAAAGATGGACTTCAATAAATGGAATGGCCACCGCCGAAAGTGCATCGCGTAAAGCCACACTGGTATGCGTAAAAGCAGCGGGGTTGATGACAATAAAGTCGGTACCGTCTTGACGCGCCACATGTATGCGATCCACCAAAGCGGATTCAGAGTTACTCTGAAAATTCATTAGACTTGCGCCTTGCGTATTCACAAAGTGCAACAATTTGTTGTTAATTTCGCTTAAAGTGGTATGGCCATATACACTTGGCTCACGACTGCCGAGCAAGTTCAGATTAGGGCCATGTAGAACCAAGATGGTTTTCATGAACGCAGTTTGCCGCAAATCTGGATGAGCTGTCTATGATTTAGCAGAAATTGAGCGGAGTAATTAAGCGAGACGTTCTTCTTGCAAACGTTTACGCAATTCCTCAACAGTGAGTATGGAAGGGGTAAAGCTTCCTCGCAATGCGAGAATATCTTTTTCAACGCTAATCAGCGCATCTACCTTGGCCTTGTGTGCCACCGCCAAAAACACCTGGCTAAATATACCATGCGACGGCATCCAGCTCGATACGGAAGCTGTTTCACTGTATGGGAAAAAATCCTCCAGCAACAAATCCTGCTCAGCGATCGAAAGATTAAATTTTGGGTAGCTCAATGATTCAAACAAATCTTCCTTGGTTGCGTTGCTGATCACCGGTCGAATAGACTTCGCCTGCCAGGCATTTCTCAGCCACGCCAAATTCCCACTGTCGAACAACAATGCAGAAAGTATTACATTAGTATCAAGAACAACACGCATCTTATTCTTTGGGCCGACGTGCCCAAGCACTGGCGCCTGCTACATCTTTTTCTGAAATACCTGATGCAACCAATTTTCTACGCACGTCTTCGGCACACTGAGGTAAAACTGGCGGCAAAACGGCGGAAGGGCTGTTAATTTCAACATCGAAACATTCTGCAACCTCCACTTGGGAATCGATTTCTGGCGAGGCTATCTGGCTGTTTGGAGTTGTCTTGATAAGCATGGAAGCAACCTCAGCGGCAAGCAAAAATTAAGGTGATGTTGAAAATTTTACTTTATATAATAAAGCTGCGCAAGTTTAAACCGTTGCCCAGCAAGGGTAGGCAGCTTTTGATAGTTTTGCTATTATTTCAAGAATTGAAATTTGATTTTTTCCCCGAGTTAGTAGAGACAAGCTGCGCTTATCTGAGCGACTAATAAGCGAATTAGGTGTGCGCTTTTAAGCACACACCTACATGCGTGGGCGATCCCATGAGCTGAATTAATGCTCAAATGAGGTTTGAATGACTTATTGGAAAGCACGATTCCAACCATTAAACACTAGTCACAACCACATTGATTCAACAGGTTAAGGTGTCAGCCAATTTTCTCCAGTTGCCCTTAACAGGGCAGTACGGCATAATTAACGATTAATGCAAAAATAATTTATTTATTCTTTTAGAGATGTTCAGGAGGTTAGTTAAAGATGTCTGCTGCGCGTAAAGTACACCCCCCCAAGTTTAATGACACTACTGGAGCGATCCGCGCTTTGGCAATGGATGCGGTTCAGCAGGCAAACTCTGGCCATCCTGGCGCGCCCATGGGCATGGCAGAAATCGCCGAAGCGCTGTGGATTCACCATCTGCGGCACAATCCGGCTAACCCCAAGTGGGCAGACCGTGATCGGTTCGTATTTTCCAACGG
>JBDSEJ010000211.1:0-5999 GCA_039920105.1 Candidatus Nitrotoga sp.
CGCTGGAATGACTACAGCAAAACTTCGCCTGTAGCTGTATGGTCGAAATAAGAATATCTTCAGCAGGTGAGTTTAGTTGGGAAAAATGAACATACTTAGCTTATTGACTAACGCTACCAACACCATCCAATCGTTTACCCATTGATGACTAGATAATTAATAATACTGAAATGACATATCAAAAATTTGTTGATCTTCCTCCTATGTTGAGCGCTCAAGGCGTTGTGCATCTTCCTGGTTCAAAAAGTATTTCTAACCGCATGCTATTGCTTTCTGCGCTGTCACATGGGGTAACAGAAATCCGTGATCTTTTGCATTCGGATGATACAGAGCATATGTTGAATGGATTACGCACTTTAGGCATATCAGTTGAAGCATTGGAAGACCATGCTTATCGTGTGTATGGGTGTTCTGGCAATTTTCCGGTTAAAGATGCCCAGCTGTTTCTCGGCAATGCTGGAACGGCTTTTCGTCCCTTGACAGCTGCATTGGCATTAGCCGGAGGACATTTTCAATTGTCTGGCGTGCCGCGTATGCACGAGCGACCAATTGCTGATTTGGTGGATGCATTGCGTGGATTGGGAGCGGATATTCGATATCTGGGTATGGAAAGTTACCCGCCGCTTGAAATATTTCCTTCTCAGTTACTGAAAGGTAGTCGCATCGCAGTGCGAGGTGATGTTTCAAGTCAGTTTCTCAGCGCTTTACTGATGGCGCTGCCATTGATGCAAAGTGCAACTACTGTGGAAGTGAATGGCGAGTTGATTTCTAAGCCCTATGTTGAACTCACTTTGGCCATGATGGCGCGATTTGGTGTGCAGGTTGTGCGAAACGGCTGGAATTCGTTTGAGATTCCTGCCGGTAGCCGCTATGTCGCGCCGGGTTTGATTCATGTCGAAGGCGATGCCTCATCCGCTTCGTATTTTTTAGCTGCGGGTGCCATCGGAGACGGCCCAGTGCGTGTTGAGGGCGTGGGTAGCGATAGTATTCAGGGTGATGTGCATTTTGCCGAAGCATTGCAGCTGATGGGCGCGCGCATCACAATCGGGTCGAACTGGATGGAAGCGCGTGCACCGGAAAACGGCAGAATGAAAGGCATAGACCTGGATTGCAATCACATCCCTGATGCGGCGATGACTTTGGCGGTGTGTGCGCTGTATGCTGACGGTGTGACTACGCTACGAAATATCGCCAGCTGGCGTGTAAAGGAAACTGACCGCATTGCAGCAATGGCCATTGAATTGAGCAAACTTGGCGCAAAGGTGGAGGAGGGCGCGGATTACATTCGCATCATGCCTCCTCAATCCGTGATCTTGGCACCCGAATGCTCGATCGATACCTACGATGATCATCGCATGGCAATGTGCTTCTCGCTTGCCGCATTTAGTATGTCGGGCGTGCGCATCAACGACCCTCAATGTGTCGCCAAGACCTTTCCGGATTACTTTGAGTGTTTTGCCAGTGTGGTTAAGGCTGTACCAGTTATTGCCATTGATGGCCCTTCTGCTTCCGGTAAGGGCACCGTGGCGCAACTGGTAGCAGCTCATCTTGGATTTCATTATCTTGATAGCGGTGCTTTGTATCGCCTGTTAGCGCTAGCTGCACAACAGAGTGGAGTAGCGCTGGATGCGGAATACCAATTGGCTGATCTTGCAGCACACATGGATATACGCTTTGAGGCAATGGATTCTTGGTTGGATGGTGTAAAGGTGAGTGATGACTTACGTTCTGAGCAATCAGGAGTTGCGGCATCCAGAGTGGCGACATTAACAGCGGTGCGTACTGCATTATTGGGCAAACAACATGCTTTTCGGCGGACACCAGGGTTGGTTGCAGATGGTCGTGATATGGCGTCAGTGGTGTTTCCAGATGCGGCTTTGAAAATATTTTTGACTGCTAGTGCCGAGATCCGCGCTGAACGGCGTTATAAACAGTTGATGGAAAAAGGAATAGGTGCTAATATTCCAGACCTTTTAGAAAAAATTCGCGCGCGCGATGAAAGAGATAGTCAGCGTAGCGTGGCTCCATTGCAACAGATGCCCGGGGCCATTTTGCTCGACACGACTGAACTGAATATTGAGCAGGCGGTTCAGGAAGTTATGGCTCGATACCATTCCATGAATTGAGCCCCGCTCATGAATTCGGTAAGAAAGTAGTATTGAAGTATGTTTGATAGCCCCGCAACGAATTTATCGTTCGGGTTTTTTAACCAGCCCCGCCAGAAGCGGGTTTGTCTTGGATATCTTTATAAATGAATGCTAACGCTGCTATAGTTGAAAACGATCTGGAAAGTTTTGCCTCCCTATTTGAAGAAAGTCTGACGCGCAAGGAAATGCGTGCGGGCGAGTTGGTTACTGCGCTTGTAGTGCGCATAGATCATAACGTGGTGGTGGTGAATGCCGGTCTGAAGTCCGAAAGCTTTATCCCCGTGGAGGAGTTTTTCAATGCTGCAGGCGAAATTGAAGTAAAGGCTGGTGATTTCGTCACTGTGGCGATTGAATCGCTGGAAAATGGTTACGGTGAAACCAAATTGTCGCGCGAGAAGGCCAAGCGTCTCGCTGCATGGATTGAGTTGGAAGAAGCGATGAAGGAAGGCAGAATCGTTGAAGGTTATGTCAGTGGTAAAGTTAAAGGTGGTCTGACTGCGATGGTTAATGGCATACGCGCATTCTTGCCCGGTTCGTTGGTTGATATTCGACCAGTCAAGGATACCGCGCCTTACGAAAACAAGACCATGGAACTCAAGATTATCAAGCTGGATCGTAAACGGAACAATGTGGTTGTTTCGCGTCGTGCTGTGCTGGAAGCAAGCCATGGAGCAGACCGTCAAGCTATGATGGAAAACTTGAAAGAAGGCGCTATTGTCAAAGGTATAGTAAAGAACATTACCGACTACGGCGCTTTTGTTGATCTGGGCGGTATTGATGGGCTACTCCATATTACCGATTTGGCTTGGCGTCGTGTTAAACATCCATCTGAAGTACTGGCTGTCGGTGATGAAGTGGAAGCCAAGATACTTAAGTTTGATCAAGAAAAAAATCGTGTTTCTCTAGGTATCAAGCAGATGGGCGATGACCCATGGACAGGTTTGGAACGCCGTTATCCACAAGGCACCCGACTGTTTGGCAAGGTGACAAACCTGACTGACTATGGCGCGTTCGTTGAAATAGAGCAGGGGATTGAAGGTTTGGTGCACGTGTCCGAAATGGATTGGACTAACAAGAACGTACATCCCTCTAAGGTGGTCCAATTGGGAGATGAGGTTGAAGTTATTATTCTTGAAATTGATGAACAGCGCCGACGTATCTCTCTTGGTATGAAGCAATGTAAATCCAACCCTTGGGATGATTTTGCTTTAAACCATAAAAAAGGCGATAAGGTAAAAGGTCAGATCAAGTCAATTACAGATTTTGGAATTTTCATCGGCTTGGAAGGTGGAATTGATGGTTTGGTACATTTGTCTGACCTTTCATGGTCTGTACCCGGCGAAGAAGCTGAACGCAATTACAAAAAGGGTGATGAACTCGAGGCAGTGGTGCTGGCTATTGATGTAGAACGCGAGCGCATTTCGTTAGGCGTCAAACAAATGGATGGTGACCTATTTAATGGTTATATAGCAACACATGACAAGGGCAGTGTAGTAAATGGCGTGGTGAAATCAATTGATGCCAAAGGTGCAACTGTTACTCTGGATGGTGATGTTGAAGGCTTCCTCAAGGCTTCCGAAATGTCTGCCGACCGAGTCGAAGATATTCGTAATCATTTGAAGGAAGGCGATGCAGTGAAGACTGTGATTATTAATGTAGATCGCAAAAACCGTGGCATTAATTTGTCTATCAAGGCCATGTCGCACAAGGCAGATGAAGCTGTCGTAACGCAAAAATCTGCTGCACCTTCGATAGATAACACAGCAACAGCTGGAACGACCAACTTGGGTGCCTTGCTCAAGGCCAAGATGGATACCAGCAAGATTGATTCACAATAAGGAGTGATAAGAATGACCCGTTCTGATCTTATCGCTAAGTTGGCGGAGCGTTATCCGCAACTATTGGCTAAAGATGCCGATCTGGCAGTTAAAGTGATTCTTGATGCAATGGCGGGTACTTTGGCACGGGGAGGACGCATTGAAATCCGCGGCTTTGGCAGCTTTGCATTGAACTACCGTCCACCGCGGATAGGACGCAATCCAAAATCGGGGGACAAGGTTCAGGTTCCGGCCAAGTATGTGCCGCATTTCAAGGCAGGCAAGGAGTTACGTGAGAGAGTCGATTATCCGTCTCCCTGAAGTCCATTTGAGCTTGATGGTGAACTCAGGCTAGTTCAGCCGTAAGCTTATTTCAGTAATAAAATTGGCGGCCTGTCGCAAGATAGTGCCGTCAATTTTTTGATCATTCGTGCTATTGTCGTTTCGAAAAATTAATGCAGGTGGAATATGCGCTATATGATTTGGCTATTGCGTGCAGTATTGTTTCTAATTTTTCTTGGTTTTGCCATGAAGAATGACCAACCTGTGGTGTTACATTATTTTTCTGGTTACAAATGGCAAACATCACTGATACTCATTTTGTTACTGTTTTTTGCTGTTGGCGTGAGTGTAGGTGTGCTCGCTGTACTGGGCAATATTTTTCGACAGCGCAGGGAAATTGCTATTCTAAAACATGAGTTACGCCTGAAAAACAAACTTGCCAGTGTGGAGGAAATTAACCCAGATATTCCCATGAATTGATGGGTACATGGTCAACTTCAGATTGTCTATAGCCGATAGAAGATACGCAGATTTATTGATTGATGATTTTTTATTTAAATAGCAAATCTAAGGTTTTTTTAGGCGAGGCATGCATAGCGCCTCTTCCCTAAATTTTCTTGACATATAAGTTTCCATTTGATTATCACTTAATTTATGAATTGCTTAGGCTGATTAAGTACATATAACCCTTTTTAACTTGATCTATCATTTATGGAATTTGAGCTGTGGATGCTGCTGGTTTTTCCGCTTTTTTTTGGAATGGGCTGGCTGGCAGCACGCATAGATATTAAACAAATGTTGTTTGAATCTAGTGTACTGCCGCGCTCCTATTTTCAGGGACTGAACTTTTTGCTTAATGAGCAACAGGATAAGGCTATCGAGGCGTTTATTGAGGTAGTCAAGGTAGACCCTCAGACAATTGAACTACACTTTGCGTTAGGTAGTTTGTTTCGCCGCCGCGGCGAGGTAGACCGCGCCATTCGAATGCATCTGAATTTGATTGAACGTGCCGACTTGGATGAAGACAAAAAAAAACAAGCACTATTTGAGCTGGCACAAGATTACCTTAATGCCGGAATATTAGATCGTGCCGAGGAGTTGTTTCTTAAATTACAAGCTACATCCTATGCCTATCCCGCTCTAAATTTTTTACTCGAGTTGTACCAAAAGGAAAAGGATTGGTTCAAGGCAATTGACGTTACCCAGCGTTTGACTGTGTTAAGCGGTCAACCACATGGCAATGAAGCTGCATTTTTCTATTGCGAGCTGGCTGCTGAAGATTTGACTCAGCAGCAAATAGATGCCGCTTACGCCCATCTGGAGCAGGCACTGGAAGTAAATCCTCAATCGGTTCGCGCCACCATAATGCTGGGAGACATGGAGAATACGGTGCAGAAATTTGAAAGCGCCATTGAAATCTGGCAGCGCATCGAGCAACAGAGCCAGCAATACTTGCCCTTGGTGGCTGAACGTTTGTTACAGGCATACAGTAAGATTGGACGCTTAGATGAAGGCATAAGCGTGTTGCAGGGCTATCTGATCAAACACTCCTCGCTGGATTTGATGAACGTACTGTTTAACGCCATCTTGCAACGTGATGGAGTTGATGCGGCATATAGCCTGGTACGTGATGAACTGCAGCGCAACCCTACACTACTTGGTCTAGATAAACTTTTGGAGGCGCGGTTGCTGGAAGTTTCAATCGGACACCGATCTGATATGGAGATGGTGAAGAGTTTGGTATATCAACGCA
>JBDSEJ010000212.1:0-2312 GCA_039920105.1 Candidatus Nitrotoga sp.
AAAGCTAGCAGCACGTCCCTAAGCCTTCTCCCGTAAGCTTGGAAGTGGGTAGCGAGTAGCTTGGGATAGCCAGAGTGGAAATCAACCAAGACGGCGTCAATGCCATCTAGGCTGGTGCCAGACATGATGCCTATAAATAGTTCAGAGTGGTTCTGAACTATTTGAATCTGCTCATCATAATTTTGTTCAGTCAAGTTTGGCCAAGTTAGTTTCGCGTAACAAGCCTAAGCGTGCAGTCAGGCTACGGGTAGCTTCTTGGAAGGCAAGTTTTTGCGCATTGCCCAGGGAAGCGGGGGCTGTGTCCGGCAGTACAGCACGCAAGGGGTCGCGATGTTGAGCATTGACCAAAAATTCATAATGCAAGTGCGGACCCGTGGCCAAGCCAGTCATACCGACAAAGCCAATGATATCGCCCTGCCCCACACGCTGGCCAGGGCGCAAGCCGCTAGCAAATCGTGATAGATGTCCGTATACGGTGGTGTGGCGGCTCTTATGCTCCACTATTACAACATTGCCATAGCCCCCTTTTTTGCCGACAAAGGATACCGTCCCATCGGCAGTTACCTTAACTTTGGTTCCTAAAGCTGCGGCATAATCCACGCCTTTATGAGCACGCCATCTGTTCAGTACTGGGTGAAAGCGCGATAGACTAAAGCCGGAACTAATGCGTGAAAATTCAATTGGGGAACGCAAAAACGCCTTTCGTCTGCTCTTGCCATCTGGAGTGTAATATTCACCATTACTGCCGTCAGCTTTGAAATATACTACTTGGTAACTCTCGCCTTGATTGATGAACTCGGCAGCTCGTATACGTCCGGCACGAACCGGTTCGCCGTTGTTATATTCCATTTCGTAAACCACGCTGAATTTGTCTCCTTTGCGCAGGTCTCGATGGAAGTCAATATCGCTACCAAAAATTTCCGCCAATTGGTTGGCAGTTGTTTCCGGCAGGCCAATTGCATCGGTCGCAGCAAACAGAGTGCTGCTAATCTCGCCAGTACGCATGAGTAGACGTTTTTCAAGTAAGGGCGGCTGTGTGCTGCTCTTGAGGCCGCCAATACCTTTCTCAATAAGAATCTGGTTGCCTTTGTTGTCAAGATAACGCAACGTCAGCAGACTACCATCCGCATTAGTTTCAGCTTGCACGAATTTTCCTACGGCAAGCTGGCGGAAAGATGCTGCGGCTTGATCGCGACGCAAAAATTCACTGGCAGTGGAATCTTCTACTTGCATACGACGCAGAAGCTCAGTTACTGTATCTCCGCGTTGTACGCGTTCATTGCGCCAGAATGTGGCGGCCTTGGAATTGGTGGCGCTAATGATAGATAGAGCGTCGTGGGGCAGAACGATTTCTTCCGCGATCATTGTATGGGATGCAAAGGTATTGTCAGGCTGTGGTGCAATTCCAAATGCAGTTACCACGCCAAGCAATGGCAGGCTGGATAACGCAACGAGCCAGCGCAACTTTAATTTTTTCTCTTTTGTCAGGGTGTTTTGGGTTTGCATTTAAGCTTGGTCTCCTAGCAGGAGCGCCCATTAAGATCTTTAATGATTACGAGCGCTTTTATTCGAATACTGCGCACTTTACCAGAAAGCAGCCAACCCTCAAAATCAATCCGCCATCTACCGACCAATGGTTAAAGTATGAGAATAAGCGGTTAAATTATTTTGGACATTTCTATAAGTCCACAAACCATTACCCTCTATGGCAGCAGTTATTGCAAGAATTTAGAGATAATACGCCCATTACCCTCTAACTAATAATTCAATACTTACATTCACATATCGCTTATTTTATATCAAGATATATGTCTCCACGTTTAAACCGTTGAGAGCACGCTGATAGAATTTAATGCCCCGGCCAACTAGGGAACTAATGATTTATTTCAGCGCACTGATTGGAATAATTCGTCAATCTGAGAGAGTGTCACTGAACGATTTTTCAGTGGGAGAAAGTGATGCAAACTAGTTTTTCTGAACTGGAATACGCTGCCAAAAAGAAGCAGAACCGCTGGGATCAACTTTGAGCGAAATTGAAGAAATTTACGCTGTGGGTTGAGTTGAAAAAAGTGATTGCGCCATATTACCCGAGCAGCGGCGGACGTGGTCGACCGTCCATTGGCTTGGTTCAGATGCTGCTCTTTATGTCGCAGCAATGTTTTGGGTTGTCTGATGAAGGGGTAGAATATGCGCTTTACGACAGTAAGTCTTACCGCCGCTTTGTCGGAATTGATCTGAGATGCGAAGCAGCACCGGATACCTCCACACGCCTCAATTTCAGCTATTTGCTGGAAGCGCATCAACAGACCTAA
>JBDSEJ010000213.1:0-3576 GCA_039920105.1 Candidatus Nitrotoga sp.
GCCAGCTTTTCAAGAGTCTTGACATGACCAATAGCAAGATCGACAACATGGATGTAATCCCTCATACCAGTGCCATCAATGGTTGGATAGTCATCACCATAAATTGATAGTACCTCACGCCGACCTTGCGCCACTTGAGCAATGTAAGGAAGCAGGTTATTCGGAATATCAGTGGGGTCCTCTCCAATCAAGCCGCTTTCATGCGCGCCCGCAGGATTAAAATAACGAAGCAACGCAATTCGCCATGAAGGATCAGCTATCGCAAGATCACGGAGCACTTCCTCAATCATAAGTTTGCTTCTGCCATATGGATTGGTCGCACCAAGCGGAAAACTCTCCAAAACTGGAACGGTAGCAGGATCACCGTAAACTGTAGCAGAGGAAGAAAAAACCAGTGTTTTTATCTGTGCCTCGGCCATCGTTTCAAACAACACCAAGCTACCGTAGACGTTATTGTCATAGTAGCGTAACGGTTGAGTCACGGATTCGCCTACTGCTTTCAAACCAGCAAAATGGATGACCGCATCAAAATGATGCCGTGCAAGGAGTGCCTGCATCGAAGGCCGATCACGAATATCAGCTTTTATAAATCCTGGTCGACGTCCGACAATGCGCTCAATACGATCAAGTACCGTTGCCTTGCTGTTACAGAAGTTGTCAACAATCAAAATCTCGAATCCGGCCAACATCAACTCAACGACGGTATGTGAGCCGATATAACCGGTTCCACCTGTTACTAAAATCATTCGTCCCCCTTTGTTTGCCATGGATAGACTCCAGCTTGAAGAGCAAATTTCGTAAGTTTTATTGCAAGTCGAGCTACATAAGTATCGTAGCCTCTTAAATTGCAAGAGAAGAATAACTAATCAGAAGCGTTAACTTTTATCTTGACATCAGAAATTACTGGGTTGGAAAATTTTTAATATAATAGGCTTATGTTTTTAAAACATGCTTCATCATTTTGCCCATTTCAGCCGGGTTGCGCGTGATGTGAATGCCACATTCTGCCATCACTGCCAGCTTATCCTCGGCTCCACCCTGCCCCCCGGAAATTATTGCACCAGCATGCCCCATACGCTTACCGGGCGGCGCGGTAATCCCCGCGATAAAGCCGACCACGGGCTTTTGCATATTGCTCTTAATCCAGCGAGCGCACTCTTCTTCATCACTGCCACCAATTTCGCCCACCATCACAACAGCGTCGGTTTCCGGATCGTCGTTAAACATTTTCATTACAGACGTATGCTTCATGCCATTGATCGGATCACCGCCTATTCCGACACAGGATGATTGTCCGAAGCCCTGTTCAGTCAGCTGCCAGACCGCTTCATAAGTCAACGTTCCCGAACGCGATACCACCCCTATACGTCCCTTGCGGTGAATGTGCCCAGGCATGATGCCAATTTTGATTTCGCCCGGTGTAATCAGACCCGGACAATTCGGGCAAATCAGCAGTGTCTTCTTGCCCTGCATCTTTTTACGAGTACGCAGCATGTCATGAACGGGTATGCCTTCAGTAATGCAGATTACCAATTCCAGCCCTGCTTCCACCGCCTCGTCAATCGCCGCAGCAGCATAGGGAGGTGGTACATATATCACAGAGACCGTTGCCCCGGTTTGCTGGCTGGCTTCCATTACACTATTGAATATTGGGATGCCTTCATAGCTCTGTCCGGCCTTGCCGGGAGTTACGCCTGCAACAAAACAATTCGCTCCATTTGCATAATTTATACAATGCAAAGTATGAAACTGGCCAACCTTACCAGTCATGCCTTGCGTCATCACTTTAGTATCTTTGTTAATAAGAATGGACATTATGCCCCCTTTGCCGCAGCAACAACCTTCGCTGCCGCATCTGCCATATCGCCAGCAGAAATAATTGGCAAGCCAGATTCAGCTAGAATTTTTTTTCCCAGTTCAACGTTAGTGCCTTCCAGACGCACCACTAATGGCACTTTCAAATGCACTTCGCGCGCCGCAGCCACCACTCCTTCAGCAATCACATCGCACCTCATGATTCCGCCGAAAATATTTACCAAAATTGCCCGTAAATTAGAATTTCTCAACATTAATTTGAATGCTTCAGTTACTTTTTCCTTGCTGGCTCCACCACCCACGTCAAGAAAATTTGCTGGCATGCCGCCATATAGCTTGATGATATCCATTGTCGCCATAGCTAGCCCGGCACCATTCACCAGACAGCCGATGTTGCCATCCAGTGAGATATAGCTAAGATCGAATTTTGACGCTTCAATTTCGGCCGGGTCTTCTTCATCCAGATCGCGTAGCGCCACAATCTCCGGATGACGAAACAGGGCATTACTATCGAAATTAATTTTCGCATCCAGCGCCAGCACATTCTGATCCACCGTCAGCACCAGTGGATTGATCTCCGCCAGCATCGCATCTTTTTCCACGAAGGCCCGGTATAAGCCTTGCAAACAAGCTCGCGCCTGAACAAGCCCTGCATCCGGGATGCCAATCTGCCGTGCTACATTGTCTGCCTCAGCATCAACCAGCCCAGTTGATGGGTTGATCCATATCTTGTGAATTTTTTCAGGCGAATGCGCAGCGACTGCCTCGATTTCCATTCCTCCCTCGCTACTGGCCATAAGCACGACAGCCTGCTTGCTGCGGTCGATCACCATCCCTACGTAATACTCTTTTGCGATCTGTACGCCCTCCTCAATCAGCAAGCGTCTAACCAACTGTCCATCTGCATGAGTCTGGTGGGTAACCAATTGCATACCAAGAATTTTTCCAGCATACGTGCCAACTTCCTGCACCGAATTCGCCACCTTAACCCCGCCACCATGGCCACGCCCACCGGCATGAATCTGCGCCTTCACCACCCACGCCGTGCCACCTAATTGCTGCGCGACGGCAATGGCCTCATTCGCGCTGAAGCACACCGATCCGCGCGGGGTAGGCACGCCATACTGGCGGAGGATGTCCTTGGCCTGATATTCGTGAATTTTCATATTTGATTACGTACCCTATTTCGTGCGCAAACTAGGTTTTGTGCTATGAGCACAATATTACCTAATTCACCCCTGTCCAGAAACATAACTTCTTAATTTAATATTAATGATTTAATTAACTTGGATAAAAAACTCACCTGAATTATTTATAATTTAATTCAAGCCATAGATTACAAAATATTAGAAATATCAATAAATCCAAAATGCACTTAAACAAAACATACACCTGGCAAGTATATACGAGACATTTGTCGAACACGAAATCGGGCAAAAACTTAAATCAGTTCAAGAGCATCGACTAAGCCGCGCCGCTTCCTTTGGGCTTACCCTACTTTTGAGACTTACTTGGCCGCCTGTTCACGAAATTCTATGCTGTAAATTGCGCTGGGCACTCTCTGTTTCATCTCACACCTCCATTTCAAGTTTAACTACTGTTGGAGTCCTTTTCCCCAGCTTACCGCAGCTGAAAAAAGGTTGCCTAATTGTGGATATTGAGCTTGAGTAATTACAGACCTATACCGAGGTATCTTGCTATTCTAAACCCCATGCAGCAATCCCATCATTGTTGACGATTAAAATTCAACCACATGGCTGC
>JBDSEJ010000214.1:0-7015 GCA_039920105.1 Candidatus Nitrotoga sp.
CCTTCGGCAATCTCTCAATAAAAATTTTCCACACGCCTAAATTCATAAAGTTTCAACATGCTTATTTCAGAAGTCTAATAGTGGCGACTCTGTAAACGTCTGCCGCATTGGGATGCATCACAGTTAATTCTCATTTTCGTATTGTCAATATTTACTTCATCATTCAGATTAGGGATGCCAGTCATGCGTTACATGGTTGCGCTCATTCTTTAAAGTGGAATGCCATTAATGGCAAGCCAATGTCGCCTAAGTGCTCCAGAGCTATGCTCATAAGTCGGTTGCAGAGCCCCAGCATGATTTCAATTTTTCTGGCTAGGAATTTCAATAGTGATAGCTAAAGTATCACGCTGCATTCCGTTGCCTGCTCACGCCTTGCCACACGAATGCAGAGCTTAGGTTCTGGGCGAACGGATTTTTATTGCCTGTGACTTTTTTATTTATCTTGCACTTATTGAAGGTCTACCAACTTCGAAATATATTGAACCATTATCTTAAGCGCGGCCTAAAGTTCCCAATCGTGAGGCCGCTATAAGTAACTGTAAGAAGAATATTTTTTACGCGATACAACGCCACATGACATCTCATGGATTAATCTAAAACAGGTGAAGTGAAGATAATTAAAACTGGAGGGCAATATCTTTCAAAGCTAATAATTTTAAGCATTTCACAGCAAATGCAATTAAGCGAACAAGGTTGAAGTAAAAAAATAATTCGAATTCATTGTTGCTGTGTAATAAATAGTTACATTTTATATAAGGCATGTGGCAAATCATGAAAAATATTTCTATATCAAAAAAATTGATACTGTTGCTGGCTCTACCGCTTATGGGGCTGGTTATTTTCTCGGCTATGAATGCTCAACAAAGCTATGAGCAGTGGAGAAGTCTGACGCAAACCGAAGCATTGATGAACGTCGCTGTTGCTATTGGTGACGCTACGCATAACCTGCAAATTGAACGAGGCGCCACGGCAGGTTTTGTTCAGTCGAAAGGCGAGCGATTTGCCAATGATCTGCCGGGGTATAGAGCTGAAACGGATCAGAAAATAGGAGTGCTCAAGAGTAGCTATTCTCACCTGAATATGGCCAGTATGCCCACTTCCCTCCGTACTACGATGGATGCCGCAATGAGCAAACTGGATGGTCTTAAAGATAATCGCGATGCATCCTCGCAGTTCAGAATTACCGCGCCAGAAGCTGCCGGCTATTACACCAAGACCGTCGCTACTCTGCTTGAAATAATGCCGGTGATTACCGAACAGGCCAGCGATTTGCAGGTAGCAAAACAAATGACGGCATACCTTGCCTTTCTTTACGCTAAGGAACGTTCCGGACAGGAGCGCGCGCTAATGGTGCCGGTATTTACAGCCAACAAAATTGAAGCGGCGCAATATCGAACTTTCATTGGCCACATCGCTGCACAGCTGACTCATTTGGATACTTTTCTTAATTATGCAACCGATGAAGCTCGCGCACTTTACAAAAGCAAGATGTCTGGTTCATCTGTGGAAGAAGTGGAAGCTATGCGCAAGGTCGTGACTGAAAAAATGGCTGTGGGTGATTTTGGTATTGAGCCAACCAAGTGGTTTAGCAGTATTACCTCCAAGATAAACAGCATGAAAGAAGTTGAGAACCTGCTTGCTGAGCGCATAAGAACATCTTCATCTGCTGCTGCTGCTAGTGCCCGTACAGCTTTCATGGCCAGTGCGATATTCGGCTTGATTGCCATCCTGGTGACCGTGATGGCGGGAATGTTTATCGTCAGAAGTATTGTTTCCGAATTGCACTCTTTGAGGGAAACAATTGCCCTTATTCAGAGCGACAATGATCTTACGCACCGCATCGTGATGGAAGGCGAGAATGAAATTGCCGAGACTGGGAATTCCTTCAATCTTCTGATTGGCAGTATGCAGGTAATTATTAACAACGTTATCGAAAGTTCAAAACAGGTTCGCCAGAGTACTTCTCAACTTTCTTCAGCTTCTCTGAAAATAACTCGAAGCTCGCAGGCTCAGAATGAAGCTGCGGCCTCCACAGCTGCTGCAGTGGAGCAGATGACAGTGAGTATTTCGGAAGTGGCAGCAACCGCTGAAGATGTACATAAGCTTTCCGAGCAAAGTCTGCAGCAAACCAAGCAAGGTAGTCAAAGCGCAGAAGTGATGATTCATGAAATCGCCAGTATTGAAAAAGCGGTAAATCAGATTGCCGCATCGGTCGGTGATTTCGTGCAGAGCGCGCGGACAATCGCTAGCATGACTCAACAGGTTAAGGATATTGCCGATCAAACCAATCTGTTGGCGCTGAA
Source organism: Candidatus Nitrotoga sp. (assembly GCA_039920105.1). GTDB lineage: Bacteria > Pseudomonadota > Gammaproteobacteria > Burkholderiales > Gallionellaceae > Nitrotoga. The sequence goes on from JBDSEJ010000214.1 coordinate 2,304, forward strand.
CGCTGCGATTGAAGCGGCACGCGCGGGTGAACAAGGACGAGGCTTTGCGGTAGTTGCGGACGAAGTTCGCAAGCTGGCTGAGAAATCTGCCCAATCGGCCCGTGAAATAGACAAAGTAACCAGCACATTGGACATGCAGTCGAGCAATGTGGAAAAAGCCATTGAGCATGGATTGCAGTCTTTGAAATCTACCCAGCAACAGATTAACACTGTATCCAGCATGCTGATTCAGGCTGGAGCTTCGGTAACCAATGTCAGCAGTGGAGTAAGCAATATAGCCGCATCGGTGGATGAGCAAAGCAAGGGCAGCCATGAAATAGCTCGTCATGTCGAAAGTATTGCGCAGATGGCTGAAGAGAACTATGCGGCGATCGAGAATGTTGGGCAGGACATAGTGCGGTTGGAGAGGCTGGCTGGAGAAATGGAGGCCGCTGTGGCCCACTTTAAGGTGTAATTACTAAAACAATAATGCCGAACGCTCCTACGCTTCATCTTCCAGTTTGTAAGCCTCTCTACTTTGCGGTGAGAGTGACTACGGGGAATGAAGTGTTTAAGGAGAGAGGCTTACAGTAACGGGGTTAGTCATGTCTGAATTGCTTAGAAATATAGATGGGCGTACCAAGCTGGCAGGAACCAACAAGTTGGAAATTCTGATGTTCACGCTTGGCTTGGACAATTGTACCGGGCGCTGCGAAACTTTCGGTATCAATGTGTTCAAGGTACGTGAGGTGATGCGTGTGCCGGCCATTACACATGCACCAGAAATGCCTGGCTCAGTGGAAGGCATGGTAAGTCTGCGTGGGGTACTGGTGCCAGTGATTGATCTGGCGAAATACACCGGGGTGCAGACTGATAATAAGCCAGGAATTATGGTGGTCACTGAATACAATGGTCACACTCAGGGCTTTTTGGTTGAAGCAGTGGATACCATCCTGCGTCTAGACTGGTCCTCTATGAGGGTGCCGCCAGATATGCTTAATGCCCAAATGGGTGGCTTGGTGACCGCTGTCACTGAGTTACCCGATGGGCGATTGGTGATGATGATGGATGTGGAAAAAGTGTTGGCCGAAACCGGGCATTTTAATGACGAACTTGCGATGAAGGCTGTCAAGCCACTGGGCGTGTCTGATCGCACGGTGTTTTTTGCCGATGATTCCGCAGTGGCGCGTAAGCAGATTGTCAGCGCATTAGAGGCAATGCAGGTGAATCATCTTTCTGCCATTAATGGTCGCAAGGCGTGGGAAGAGTTGCAAAGAATTGCCAGCTATGCCGAAGCGGCGGGGATGCCCGTGAGTGATATGGTGCAGGTCATCCTCACCGACGTTGAAATGCCGGAAATGGACGGCTATATGCTTACGCGCATGATTAAGGAAGATAAACGCTTTGCCAACATCCAGGTGTTGATGCATTCGTCGCTCTCCAGCGAATCTAATCAGCAGCTCGGGAAGGCAGTTGGGGTGGATGAATATGTACCCAAATTTGAACCGCAGAAGCTTTCGCAGGCACTTGCGCGCCTGCTGACCAGAAACAGAAAGGACTGATCATGTCGATTGCCGAATATCAATCACAGTTGGCGGACAATACGTCTCTGTCGCAGAACACTGGCAGCTTGTTTGATACCGTGGATGCCAGAACCAGTTTGGCTGGCTCCAATAAGATGGAAATACTGCTGTTCTCGCTGGGCACTCCAGAGACGTTTGGTATCAATGTATTTAAGGTTAAAGAGGTGTGCCGTGCAATGGCGATTACCAAGACCCCCAATATGCCGACTGGTGTGGACGGCATAGTTTCATTGCGAGGGCATATTCTTCCCGTGCTGACCTTGGCTAAATTCATGGGACTCGATGGAACAATGTCGAGCGTGCAAAACACCATGATGGTGGCCGAATACAGCCGTCATATTCTAGGTTTTCAAGTGCATGACGTAGATCGCATTATTCGGGTTGACTGGAATAAGGTACGCCCTGCAGATGACATGTTTTCAGGCAATAAGGACATGATTACTGCGATCACTGAGCTGCCCGATGGCAAGCTTGTTTCGATATTGGATGTAGAGCAGGTTCTTGCCAGCGCATTTGGTGAGGATGTGGTGGGCAGCGTGGGTAAGATCGATAATGGCCATGAATTATGTATCTTTTTCGTGGATGACTCGGCAGTAGCGCGTAAGAAAATAACCGAAGTACTGGATAAGATGGGTGTCAAAAATTTGCATGCGAATAACGGGCTGGAGGGATGGGAACGCTTGAAAGGTCTGGCGGATACTGCGCAGAGTAGTGGTATCAATCTGCATGACCAAATTCAAGTGGTACTCGTAGATGCGGAAATGCCGGTGATGGATGGTTATGTGCTGACTCAGCATATTAAGGCAGATAAGCGTTTCGACGGAATCCCAGTGGTTATGCATTCGTCGTTGTCGTCTGATGCTAACCGCGATATGGGGAAGCGGGTTGGAGTGGATTATTACGTGCCCAAATTTGATGCGGCGATGTTAAGCAATACATTGCGGCCTTTGCTGGTTTAATGTATCTGAAAAAGGTTAATTGAATAAGGGGTATCAGCAAAAGTTAAAAATATGTAACACAATGAACAGTTTACATTTCTCCTTGTACACTGTTCCCCTTAGAACTAAAAGTAACTGGAGGTATATCGTGGTAGATGCAAACATGAAATTTTTAGTAGTGGATGATTTTTCCACAATGCGGCGTATTGTTCGCAACTTGCTCAAGGAACTTGGATTCGTCAATGTGCAAGAGGCGGAAGATGGCGTTGATGCGCTAAAAAAATTACACAGTGAGAGCTTTAATTTTGTGGTGTCAGATTGGAACATGCCTAATATGACCGGTATTGATCTGCTTATAGCTATCCGTGCGGATGCAACACTGAAACACTTGCCTGTATTGATGGTGACAGCTGAGGCCAAACGCGAAAACATTATTGCGGCGGCACAGGCAGGCGCAAGTGGTTATGTTGTCAAGCCGTTTACTGCCGCCACCCTAGATGAAAAACTGAAGAAAATTTTCCAGACTATGCAAAAGTGAGTGATGCCATGACTAAAAAAGCGGTTGCAGAACAAGATTCAGATGATTTGGAAGCTTTGTTTGACAGCATCGTCTCGTCGAATGATGTCCATGAGGGAGAGGCTGGCATTGCCACATCGCATTCGTGTAATGCTGAGACGCCTGGAAGTGTTGAGGAGAGTAACTCATCAGACAAGGTGATAAACAAACTTGGGCAAATGACGCGCAAGTTTCATGACACTCTGCATGAACTTGGTTATAACAAGGACCTTGAGAAAGTCGCCTCTTTTATTCCTGATGCCCGTGACCGCCTGAGTTATGTGGTTACCATGACTGAAAAAGCTGCTGAAAGGGTGCTCAATGCCACTGAGGCAGCGCAGCCTATTATGGCAAGGATTGAGGCCGATTCTCAAGATCTTGCGAATGATTGGCAGATGCTTTTCGACAAGCAACTCGATATTGAGCAGTTCAAGAAATTGGTCACGCAAACCCGTGCTTTTTTAATTGAGGTGCCCAAACAGGCAAAGGCTACCAATGCTTACCTGACGGAAATCATGATGGCACAAGACTTCCAGGATTTGACTGGTCAGGTCATTAAAAAAATTGTAGATGTGACGCAGCAAATGGAAAAACAGCTGGTGGACTTGCTGGTTGAGAGCGCTCCACCTATGGCAAACCCGGATGCTCATTCCGGGCTGCTGAATGGACCGGTGATAAACCCGTCAAGGCGCACCGATGTGGTATCCAATCAGAACCAAGTAGATGACTTGCTTGAAAGTATGGGGTTCTAAAATGAATGATTTTGCAGGCATGGAAGAGTTAATGCAGGATTTTCTGACCGAAGCATCAGACTTGCTGTCTGACGTCGACAGCAAGCTGATTGAATTGGAAAAGCAGCCGCATGATCGCGCTCTGCTCAATATTATTTTTCGTGGCTTCCATACCATCAAGGGTGGCGCCGGATTTCTTAATGCGACGGAACTAGTCACGTTATGTCATCTCACAGAAAATCTGTTTGACAATCTGCGGAACGGAGAGTTAGTTCTTAATGCCGATCTTATGGATGCAATTTTCGCCGCGACGGGAGAGGTCAGGCAGATGTTTGACGCATTAGCACAATTCAGGCAGCCAGAAGCCGCCCCTCCTAATCTGATTTCTGCACTGCACGCCGCCTTAAATGGAGAGGCGGTTGTAGCTCAGACTGTTGCACCGCAAGTCGTTATGCTCGAATCTGCGGCTGATAATTCTCTATCTTCATCAGTGGCTAGTCCAGACTGGAATATTCTGTATCAGGCCTTGGTGAGTACTTCACCCGTACAAGTTCAGGCCGGATCCGATGCGGTGTTAGTTTCTCCTTCGCCAGCCGCAACACATACACCATCGCCGCTTGAAGGTAACGTGGAAATGACACTGCCAGAAGCTCGTTCGTTTGGCCGACGTGGCAACGATATTCCAGGCAATAAAGCTCCAGCTGCCGGGCGCCGCGAAAATGAGTCGGGCAAGGACAATACTATTCGAGTTGATACTGACCGGCTGGATCAAGTGCTCAATCTTTCCGGCGAAATTGGATTGACCAAAAATCGCTTGACCCATCTACGCACCGACATTCTGCAGGGTCGATCTGACGCGGCCATATTGCTTGCATTAGACGAGTCAGTTAGTCAGCTCGATATGCTGGTAGTGAATTTGCAAAAT
>JBDSEJ010000215.1:0-3128 GCA_039920105.1 Candidatus Nitrotoga sp.
TAAAAGACCGGCTATCGTTCATGCGGTTCCTTGGGCTGAATCTCGCCGCTTCAGTGCCGGATGCAAAGACGATATGGGTATTTCGGGAAGAGCTGAAAGAACACAAACTCACAGAGAAGCTGTTTGATCGATTCGATGAATGTCTGATTGTCTTATGCGTGAAAATTTATCGTCACCAAATGTGACGTGCTCCATTCATTAGGAATGTTGGATTTTTAGAGGTGCCCTGAAATCGACTCGCATATTGACATCTTTTCATGCTTAGAATTTTGAATATATAGAGATGCCTAAAATGGATATTGAACAGGCGTTAGAAATCGTTGGTCAGACTCACCCGGGTGTTGTGCGAACCCATAATGAAGATAGCGTGGCTTATGACGCGTCGAGTGGGTTAGTGGTGCTGGCAGACGGTATGGGTGGGCATAATGCGGGTGAAATTGCCAGTGGCATTACAGTTTCACTGATAACGACCGAAATAAAACATGACTTAGAAAGCATGCGTCCCGAAGATAGGGGTGAAGGTGGTGAAGATGTGGGAGTGATGCTGCTACGCGAAAAAGTGCAAAAAGCCAATGCTTCTATCTACAATGCGTCGCAGTGCCAGTCGCAATACTCTGGCATGGGTACCACGGTTGTGGCCGGGCTTTTTTACGACAATCGTTTAGCAGTTGCCCACGTCGGAGATTCGCGTATGTACCGACTGCGTGGCGAAGTATTTGAGGCAATTACACGAGACCATTCGCTGTTGCAGGAGCAAATCGACAGAGGTATGCTAAGTCAAAAGGAAGCGCGATTATCCAAGAACAAAAATCTGATTACGCGCGCGGTTGGTGTTGATCCAGAGGTCGAGATAGAAATTCAAGTTTATGCGGTGCAGGTGGGAGATATTTATCTACTATGCTCGGATGGTTTGAACGACATGGTCGAAGACGATGAGATTGGAAGCACGGTGCAAATGTTGCGAGCCAATCTACAGCTGATGGCGAAACGGTTGATTGAAATGGCAAACGATAATAACGGGCGTGATAATGTATCCGTGATACTTATTAAAATTAATGGTGAATTTGCCGTGCCGCGGGGCTGGCTCGCAAAAATGCTGTCCTGGTTCAAGAATTAAATACGGGGATTGATGATATGGCGGCGAAATTGATATTAAGCATGGATGGTGTGGTGATGCAGGAATATGTTCTGGACAAGGAACATATGAATATAGGGCGCAAGCCACACAATGATATTGTTATTGATAACCTGGCCGTTAGCGGTGAGCACGCTGCGATAGTGACCATACTTAATGATTCCTTTCTGGAAGATTTGGATAGCACCAATGGGACTTTGGTAAATGGCGCGGCAATTAAGAAGCATTTCTTGCAAAATAATGACCTCATTGAAATTGGTAAATATAAACTCAAGTATTTGAACGATCAAAAAAATCAATCTATCGCGGCAGATTTTGAGAAAACAATGGTATTTCGTGCATCATCCCGTATCGCTTCTGTTTCACCTGTGAAAGCTGACTCGTATGAAATGACTGGGAGGCTAAAGTATACAGAGCCGCCACAGTCAGTACCCGCCGATAAATTGCCTGAGTTGCGCCAGACTGACGCTGTCATACCGTCGCAGCCGGTTTTTGTAACTTCTGCCGAGAAAGAATTTGGTTCGCAGCAAGCAATGGGTGTAATACAGTTACTTACTGGACCTAATGCTGGAAAAGAGCTTGAGCTAATGAAGAATCTGACTACTGTAGGAAAGACAGGTTTGCAAGTCGTAGTATTTACGCGTCGTCCGCGTGGTTATTTCATAACCTATGTGGAAGGAGCAAGTTACCCCAATCTTAATGGCAAGCCCATGGACGATCAACCATGCCAGCTTAATGAGCATGACATTATTGAGTTGGCGGGGATAAAAATGGAGTTTTATCTCAAAAGCTGAGGGCCTGTTTCCATGTGAGTTGTATGAGGTACAGGCCGCCAGCCCACGGATTTAAAGTATTGCGGCCAGCCACGCCACTTCATAAAATGAAGTGGCGTGGCTGGCCAGGCATTTATGGCTCTATGTGATTTTCAGCAGGTTAAGCTTCGATAAGAGCAAGATGAAAAGCTAGAAATAGTATGCCAAGAATTCGTTAGTCCTGAGTTTGGGGAAGGATGAGCGGTTCTGTTTTTTCAGCGAGAAATTGCAAGTCGATTAAGCACACTATTTATATAAAGTTAATTATCTTTCAAGCTGCTTGCGGGGGAGTTGCTCAAGCTCAAGGAATACTGCTCAAGAATTTACATCACCCGTCAACCGGGAAGAGGTAGATATGACCGCGCAGGAATTCAGCAAATGCGTGCATGGATTCATTGAGGTTATGTTCAGAACGGTCAGGTGTTCAGGTTTTATCTCTGCAGGAACAATAAATAGAGTAGTGTGGTTTCTCGTCCGGAAGGCATATAGCATCAGCGATGCTGACCGCGTATTTTTGGCTATTCAGTATTTCATACTGGAATGTAAACTAATGGCGCAGCAGTTAAATATGGGTGGCATAACCTATCATTGTTTCAAAATCGCATGAAGAATTTTCGCTAAATGTCGCTATCTCAATAGTAAGCGCAAAGTTACGCAATCTCATCATGCGGTAAGCCATATTTGGAGTAATCAGGGAGAGGTCGATGGATACTGCACCAGCAATAAGGCTAGAGCGACGGGCTAATGTTAGCCAGATTGAGGCGCAACTGGCATTCACGAAAAATCTCAATTCCATCATTAGCAATATTCATGATCATGTTATAAGCAAAATTAATACTGCATATGATTTTAACGAAATCATGTTGGAAGTAAGCAAGGATATTTGCGCGATATTCCATGCTGATCGCCTCACTATCTACTCACTGGATAAAGACAAGGTTACGCTGATTTCAAAAATAAAGACTGGGGCAAACTCATTTAAAGATCTCAAACTACGCATTACTGAGCAAAGTCTTGTCGGGCATGTGGCGCTAAATAAAAAAATACTTAACATCACGGATGTTTACGATGCGAACGAGCTGGCTTCACATGGTCACAATCTACGCTTCCTGCAAGATGTGGATAAGCGAACTGGCTACCGTACCAAGCAGGCTCTTGTGGTGCCTGTACTCGATCCAGAT
>JBDSEJ010000216.1:0-3336 GCA_039920105.1 Candidatus Nitrotoga sp.
TACCACGGCGGAAATTTATTGGTGCGCGCACCCAGGAATACCGTTTCGCACAATACATTGAAGACTGGCGCATCAAAGTAGAACGCATAGGAAACTTGAATTATCCCCATGCTGCACGCCAGAAAAATATATATGGCAAACTGCAACTCAGCGTCTCTATTCGTGCAGACGGCAGCGTGGAAAATATCGAGGTGAGCCGCTCGTCCCGACAACCCATTTTGGATGCTGCGGCAAGGCGTATTATAAAGCTGGCCGCGCCTTTCTCACCGCTCCCGCCAGATATCCGAAAAGACACTGACATTCTTACTATCACGCGCACTTGGACATTTACCTCAGCCGACACGCTGCAAAGTGAATGACAGAGTAACTAAAAGTCTAATTTGTGAGCTTCCGCTGCGCGGTATCCTTGCCTGAATTCTGGCAAATAGCACACGATTGAAAATGGTTAACAAATTTTCAATAATCGATAATAAGCAAATTACCTATTTTATTTTTAAGCGCTCCGACTTACTATCAATGCTCGCAACAATAAAATTGCGTTAGTGACAGCTGTTTGACATAGATACAAAATTGATCATATGACAAGAAAATGGAAAAATTTAAGCTTGGTTTGGCTGCTGTCGATGCTGCAATGCATCGCACCGCTAGTGCATGCCCATGTCAGCGACGATTTTCATACAGGCAGCATACACTTTCACCTCAATGGCGACATACTCGATCATAGTGGCGCTGCGACAGCCCAACCAGAGTTGAGCGATGTCAAGGCAGAATCACCGGCCATTGGCATGGTGCCGGGATATAAAGATGATTACATCCTGTTTTTGACAGATCATTATGGGCCGTCACATCATGAATTTTCAGCCTCATTCCTAAGCTCGATGCCCTTGGCCTTTATTGGCCAAACGAAACAAACTTGTTTTCGTTTTTCGTATTACCGCCCTCCAGCTCAGGCACCTCCGGTTCTTAGTTAAATAACATATCAAACTTTGGCGTTTCATATGGTTGCAAAGCGGTGAGCAACAGAATTTTACGAGTCAGGTGAGGTTTATCTCACCAAAATTGTATGGCGAAAACTCGTAAAGCCGTCCATCCAGCGAACCTTACTTGTTTGATTAGCAAGAATGTGAAGGAGTGGTGTAGATATTCATGTATCCGACAAAACAATAATTGCAAAATAAACATATAGATACGGGTTTGCGCGCATTATGAAGTATCCGGGTTAAATCGGCGAGACGTTAATTTTTGCATTTAACAGGTTTCGATGTCTCGCCGGATTTCTTTCCTATTTCACCAGGAGAATTGGATGAGAATATTACTTTTATCGCTAGGGCTTGCGGGGCTAATTTTCAATTCCGCTTCAGCTCTTGAGACGGGGATCCTCGGCAGTTATGAGGCTGCCGGAGGCAACACACTTCGCATTATCGAACCCGCTGCCCCTATTACACTAAAAGATGCTCTCGAATTAGCCTATGGCGCCAATGCAACCTTGTCTACCGCCAGACGAGAACTCGACGCAGTTGCGGGAACAGTCCTTCAAGCTGGCCTTAGGCCAAACCCAAGACTTGAAGCGATAATGGAGGATCCACGACCCGCGAATCGGCTCACTGCAATATATGCCAGCCAGCTTTTAGAGCTTGGGGGCAAACGCCCCGCGCGTATTGCAGCCGCAGAACGGCGCCGTGATGTAGCCTCGGCAGAATTGAATGCCATGCGTGCAGAAATTCGCGCAGCCGTCATGGTGGCTTTTTTTGATGTACTTGTGGCGCAAGAACGTTTGCTTTTAACTCAAGGGTTTGTCGAGCTCTCACAACGTGCAACCACTACTGCTTCAAAACGAGTGACGGCTGGCAAAGTATCCCCAGTCGAAGAAACCAAGGCGCGTGTTGCCGAAGCCAGCGTCCGGGTCGAACGTAGTCAAGCCGCCACCAGCCTGAAAATGGCACGCAAACGACTCACAGCCATCTGGGGAAATGCAACCCCTCGCTTCGAAAGAGCTGAAGGGCAGATTGAAACCCTACCTGCACTACCCACGATGAATGATTTATCTGCACGCCTGGCAAATTCACCCGGGTTAGCTCGCGCGCAGCTCGAAGTGAACCGTCGTCAAGCACTGGTGGAAGTGGAACGTAGTCTTCGCATTCCGGACGTGACAGTTAGCTTGGGTGGCAGACGCAATAATGAAGTAGGCCTCAACCAGGCGCTTCTTGGCGTGTCAATGCCAATCCCGATCTTCAATCGCAACCAAGGAAACATTTTGGAGGCGCTACGCCGCACCGACAAAGCACGGGACGAACTGTATGGAACCGAGATCCGTCTCAATAATGAGATCGCTCAGGCGCTTGAACGCCTTAATGTTGCCCGTCAAGAAATTGAAATTTTACAGCGTGAGATTTTACCGGGTGCGCAAAGTGCCTACGATGCAGCGACCAAAGGTTTCATAATGGGTAAGTTCAGCTTCCTTGAAGTTCTCGACGCTCAACGCACACTATTCCAGGCTAGATCTCAATACCTGCGCGCCTTGGCAGAAGCACATCGATCTGCTGCCGAAATCGAACGTGTCCTTGGCGAAACGTCCAATGATTCAACACTCTGAAAACCGTGGAAGCTTGTCGCGATACGCCATAGGGAGATCGACATGAAACCTAATCTGAACAAGAAGCAAACCATTTACATTGCCGTTGTTCTGGTGATTGGCATCGTAATTGCCATGCTGATTATCAACAGCCAAGAAGGCACAAAACAGCAGCTGCACGAGGAGAATGGAAACCACTCACACGACGACCACTCAGAAGGTGAATCACTTACAGGTCAACACGACGACCACTCAGAAGGTGAATCACATACAGGTCAACATGGCGGAAAACTATTCACTCGGGATGGCTATGGGGTTGAGATTACTATCTTCGAAGACGGCATAGAACCTGAGTTTCGCGTCTATACCTACAAGAACGGCAAGCCGCTCGATCCTGCCGCCAGCAAGGTTACGATCACCCTCGAACGCCTTGGTCGCACGCCTCAGAAAATCACCTTCGTAAAGCAGAATGATTATCTAAAAGGCAATGCAGTAGTCGGAGAACCGCACTCTTTCAAAGTCACGGTCGACGCGCAGTTCGGCAATAAGCCTTACTCGTTTACCTATGAACAGATCGAGGCACGCGTGAGCATGACCGACCAACAAGTCGAGCAGGGCGGCATTGAAATGCTGACCTCTGGGCCAGCGCGCATCAAGAGTACGCTGCAACTCATCGGTCACATCAGTTTCAACGAAGACAACGTAGTTTACGTCGTGCCGCGACTAGCTGGCGTAGTTGAATCAGTGGGTGCGAATGCTGGTGA
>JBDSEJ010000217.1:0-1717 GCA_039920105.1 Candidatus Nitrotoga sp.
TCGCATTGCTGCCGTACGGCTTGCCCTTGACCGCAAGGGATGTAATCACACCCGCATCATGGCCTATTCAGCCAAATATGCTTCCAGCTTCTATGGCCCATTCCGCGATGCAGTTGGCTCCAGCGCCAATCTGGGTACAGGCGACAAGTACACTTATCAAATGGATCCAGCCAATTCCAATGAAGCGCTATGGGAAGTCGGTCTGGATTTGCAGGAAGGTGCCGACATGGTAATGGTCAAACCGGGCATGCCTTATCTGGACATTGTTCGACGTATCAAAGATGAATTTAAGGCACCCACTTTCGTATATCAGGTAAGTGGCGAATACGCCATGCTTAAAGCGGCTTCGCAAAATGGATGGCTGAACGAACAAGCTTGCGTACTGGAGTCTTTGCTGTCATTTAAGCGTGCTGGCGCGGACGGTATCCTGACGTACTTTGCATTAGATGCGGCACGGTGGTTGAAGCAGGAGTAGCTGCGCCGATTAACCTGCGTAGAGTAATGTATGAGAATTGCTACAATTTTTCTACTCGTTTGCAGCAGTTTGATCGTTTCGGCTTGTAAAACAACGCCAGAGGATCAAGCTCTTTGGGATGCTTATGAACATGAGCTGAACACTAAGGTTGTCGATCCTCGGCCAATTATTTTCGGCCCATAATTTCCGGATTATTCTGTCAGCTATTCCAATAGCCTGGCCAATTTTAAAATTTTTTAGGAGCAGGTATGGATATTCACGTTTATGACACTTATGTAAAAGCTAAAGATGGCCACACAATGCACTTTGATGTATTCACTGCGGTGAAGGACGATCAGAAAGCGATTGAATTCGCTAAAGAGTGGCTGACTTCAATCGGTGAAGGTGAAGCGCTTGTCACGAGCAAAGAATGCAATTTTTGCCACATGCAAGGCGCATCCAACAACATTATTGAAGCAATAAACAAGGATGGGTATTTCATCTACAAGATGGAAGGTTGTAAGTAACAGCCTGGTGCTCCAAAAAGAAGGTTTGGAAAGCCATTCGTAACAAATGAGTTCAAAGTCAGGCAACACAGACCTATTAATTTTAGACTTAATGCGGCTGTGCTACCATTTTCAGCAATAAACCATTTCATTCAGGCCGAGGATGGCACTCGAAAATACATGCTCGGGTACCAGATTGTATTGCTGAAGGCTTTTGGGGCAATGCGCGTCTCATTGCAACGCGAACATGAGTAGTTCAAGTTTTACTTTTTCCACACTATAATTTTTTGCCCGCTACATTGTGTCTGGCAACATACAGGAGTCAGTAATGTCTAATAAAAGAGTGATTCAAACCCTTGACGCGCCAGCCGCTATTGGTATTTATTCGCAGGCCGTTTGCGTAGACAGCACAGTGTATCTTTCCGGGCAGATCGGACTGGATCCCAACACGATGCAAATGGCAGAAGGCATAGAGGCGCAGATTCATCGCGTATTCCAGAATCTGCGTGCGGTGGCTGGTGCCGCCGACAGCAGCTTGAATGATGTGGTGAAACTCAATATTTATCTTACTGACATGGAGAGCTTCACCAAGTTGAATCAAATTATGACGTCGTATTTCAATCAACCCTACCCGGCGCGCGCGGTGGTAGGCGTGGCGGCGTTGCCGCGAGGCGCGTTGGTGGAGATGGATGGCATATTGTGTGTGCAGGGCTAGATCTATTTTTCTGTGCTATTCCCATTTTGTAGTATTTCAAAC
>JBDSEJ010000218.1:0-2861 GCA_039920105.1 Candidatus Nitrotoga sp.
GTGACAGAAGCATGGCTGAAGAATATTGGAGCAGACAAAATACAGTTGCTCAAGTGGGTGATCATTTTGGCGTGAGTTACACCACTGAAAGACTAGCAATAAAACGGGAGAAAAAAATGTTTGGGCATGTCATGTGTAAGACCTGAATCCATAACTCTGCTATATTTTATTTATAATTCAAATGCTTTAAGTAGTAAATCTGATCAGCAGAGACATGATTGTTGCAATTAAATAAAAACCCTTTATGTACGCTAGCGTACCGATTGTATCTAATAAAACGACTAATATTTAAAAAGTTGAGGTGACCTAGCCTAGTATAAAAAATAAGGATATAACATCATGAAGTATATAGCTTTTAGTTACTTATGGCAATTCTTTGGAGCCCTCATTACTACACTCTCAATCTTCAGTGTTTGCTACGCTGACGAACCGGCAAAAACGAGCTCGAGCTATGCTCCCGTTGTTCATAAAGAGAGCTTTCCTGAACTGTTGGATCGGATGAAAGCTGAGAAGCCTGAAGTGATGAGCCGGCAGATAGATTTGCTAAATAGGCGCTATGATCTGAGCGACCGCTCCCCTAACCGCATCACAATGTCGCGAGGTAAGTTAGTTCAGGAAGGAGTACGGGTCAAACTGCCGAAGGGGATGCGCTGGGAAAGTCTTGCGGCAATGAGCCCCGAAGAAATTCGTGAGAGAGATCTATTTCCAGCGGGCTTTTTTCCACTTCCACATCCAAATCACCAAGAAGGAGGCATGGTTTTCCCCAAGCTTCTAATCGACGAAATCAAGAAACAAGAGGGACGCGATCTTACGCGTTTCGATCTAGATTTTGACCTGCCGGATCGTTTTTTACCCGAGTTCCCTGCGCCCATATACTTGACTACACGGTCTGACCTTGGTGACGTCTCGAAAGGTAAGTTAGTCACTATGGACAATTATTACGAATTGTTCAACGGAATCTTAAATCCCAAACAAATTGAAGGACTAAGATTGTTGCTGACTGCTTTCCCACAGCAACAGTTTAACCAGACGGAAGATCGACGCTCCGTGCGTCCGAGCCGTGGGGTTGCCTGTCTCGATTGTCACGCGAATGGCCATACCATTGCTCCGACCCACTTGGCGGGAGACGTCCGTCCTCAGGAATTCCGCCATCGTATTGATACGCCATCTTTGCGTGGCGTAAACATTCAACGGTTATTCGGCTCACAGCGGGCACTCAAATCCGTAGAAGACTTCACCGAGTTCGAGCAACGCGCAGCTTATTTCGACGGTGATCCGGTTATCGCAACGAAAAAGGGAGTTAATATTCTCGAACGTGGCAGTCAGGTTCATTTCATGGCGGAATTTCAGGAACTTTTGGATTTTCCGCCTGCTCCCAAGCTCGGAGTTAACGGCAAACTGAATCCGAATAAAGCTACCGAATCAGAAATGCGTGGACAAGTACTATTTTTTGGCAAAGCTAGTTGTGCCAGTTGCCATTCAGGGCCCTACTATACAGACAATCTAATGCATAACTTGAAGGTAGAACGTTTCTACAAGCCACGCATGATAAATGGTCGCATGGCCAGTGCCGATGGCCCCATTAAAACTTTTCCGTTGCGCGGCATTAAAGATTCACCGCCCTATTTACATGATGGGCGGCTGCTCACATTGGAAGATACTGTCGAGTTTTTCAATCTAGTGCTGGAGACCAATTTATCGGCTTCAGAAAAAACAGATTTGATCGCGTTTTTGCGGGCACTTTAATAGCGGCATGGGTCAGACTCAATTTAATCTATTATTTCTGTCCCGTCGTCTCTCTTAAAGTTGCGATGAGGATTCTTATTCCCCGCTTCTAACTGCCCGGTCCACCCTGGCCTACAAAGGCATCACCATTCAGCAAAACTGGGAACAATACCAAAATAATCAGCGGCTCAAGGTGCTATTTAATGATTTTTCTATATCTGCAGCAGGTCTGAATCCGGGAATCAGAACACCATCGGCAAAGATCAACGCCGGGGTGCCATTTATGTTTAATTTTTGGCTTAGTTCCATTAATTTCGCGGTCGGGGCGTCGCATGTTCCCGCAGGTGGTTGTGTGCTGTTCAGCATCAAGTTATCCCATGCTTTGACTTGATCCTTGCTACACCAAACACCTAGTACTTTTTTGTCGGAACCCTGGAATATGGACAGCATGAATAAATAAAGTGTGACGTTGTCCACATTTTTCAACTCATTTTCCAGTTTTTGGCAGAAGCCACAATTCGGATCGCTAAAATATGCCATCTTGCGTTGACCGTTACCTTTAACTTTTTTTATTGCAATATCGAAGGGCAGGCTGTTGAAGTCTACGGCTAATAATTTTCGTGAGCGCTCTTCAGTCAGATTAGTCATGGTCTTCAGGTCAAAGATGTTGCCGTGAATGAGATACCGTGCTTTCTCATCGGTATAAAACATCTGACCTTGCGCCACCACTTCGTACAGGCCGAGAATATTGGCATTGTTGGTTTTATCAATTTTGCCAAGCTGCGGATATTTCTTTTGCAGAAGGTCTTTGACCTTGGCTGCATCGGCATGAGCATAAGTAAAGGAGAGAGTGGCGAGTAGTACCAGTAGCAATTTAATCATGTTGAGTTCCTGAATAAGTTAGTTGAGTGCGTGACGCGCCAGCATTTTTTTCAGTGGCGCAATCCGGTTAGTGGCCGCGAGACCAACGTTGCGCGCTGTGCGAAGCAGCGGATTGCTGTTATTGAAAAGCTTCTTCAGCAGGTCCGTGGTGAGCAGCATGGATAGGACATCTTCCTTGCGTGCGCGTTCATAACGACGCAACAAATTTATGTTACCGCAATCTGTTTGCGCGTCACGGTGCAGCAATACTTGCG
>JBDSEJ010000219.1:0-4345 GCA_039920105.1 Candidatus Nitrotoga sp.
GGAGCGGTGATACGCGAAACTGGCAGTACGTCAGCGTGGTTCACCTGAATCCAGATCAAAAATTAATCATAGCGGCTGAACAAAAGGAGGGAAATACGGGGCTAAAAATGGCAGCATAATTCATACTTTGAGGCGACAACTAGCTTGACAGTCACCGGCACTGCCCGGTTACTCAATCACAATCTGATGCAGGTCATGAGTAAGCGCTGCGCAAGCTTGATGGGCGTATCGGGATCTATGCCGCCTACCTTGGGGTGAATTGCCCGGAGGGGAAAACGGACGCGGCTCTGAGAACAAGGTATCTTTCATTGCTGCTGTTCAGACTTCGGATACAGGACAGCCACTGAGGGTTTGCCTGAAGGTGCTGGAACTCACCAAGAAAAGCAATGGCCGAGTGGGCGAAAACGGCGCTGGCCTCCTCGGCGCGGGGTTTAATATCGTTTAAATCGCCGGTTCAATTTGTCGTCCATCTTAAACCGTCTGTTGGTCGCGGCGGTAATCATAACAACTCGCCCAGAGCGCTTTCTGAGGTCGGCTGAACTTTGTTGCAAATCAGGAAAAACTTTGGTTCAATATTATCTGAAAAACGTCAGTTTAATATTGCGCAAACTATATGCCATTTCCTGCTTCGTCAGCGTTATCCAGTCCAGCCAGTACCATTTCGGCGGCACGTAGCACGGCACGTGCTTTATTCTGCGTTTCTGTCCATTCGCTAGCGGGTACCGAATCGGCAACCAAGCCACCGCCAGATTGAACATAGAGAATGCCATCTTTGATCACTGCAGTGCGGATGGCAATGGCAAGATCCATGTCGCCGTTGAAGCCAAGATAGCCGACTGCGCCCGCATAGATGCCACGTTTGGAAGGTTCCAGTTCGTCAATGATTTCCATCGCGCGTACTTTCGGGGCGCCGCTCACTGTGCCGGCCGGAAAGGTGGCTTTCAATACCGCAATTGCATCCAGCCCCGGTTTTAGCGTGCCTTCAACATTGGACACGATGTGCATCACGTGTGAATACCGTTCAATCACCATTTTTTCGGTGAGCTTTACTGTGCCATGTTGTGCTACGCGGCCAACATCGTTACGCCCGAGGTCTATGAGCATCAGGTGTTCCGCCAGCTCCTTTGGATCAGCCAGAAGTTCTTGCGCCAGACTGGTATCCTCTTGCGGTGTTTTACCGCGTGGACGGGTGCCGGCTATGGGACGCACGGTCACGTTGTCACCTTCCAGTCGCACGAGAATTTCTGGCGAAGCGCCTACTACATGGTGGTCGCCCATGTCGTAATAGAACATGTAGGGTGAGGGGTTAATGGAACGAAGCACCCGGTAAAGGTTGAGTGGTGAAGCAGGGAAAGGTTGGCTCATGCGCTGCGAAGGCACGACCTGCATCATGTCGCCATCAAAAATGTAACGCTTGGCCTTCTCTACAGCCTGTTTGTATGCTTCTTCACCGAACTCAGATACGGCCTGCTGGGGGGGGAATCGTGGAGCACACGGTATTGCTACTGGCTGGCGCAGCAACTGTGACAGTTCTTGCAGACGCTGTCGCGCCAGAGTATATGCATTTGGCAGTTCGGGATTGGCATATACGATAAAGGTGAGTTTACCGGACAGATTGTCCACTACCGCCAGCTGCTCGGTGAGCATTAGGAGTATATCCGGTGTGCCAAGCACGTCCTGCTTTTGTGTTTTGGCTAAACGCGGCTCGATATAGCGTACCGTATCATAACCAAAATAACCGGCCAGTCCACCAGCGAAGCGCGGCAGGCCGGACAGCAGTGCGACTTTGAAACGTGACTGGTAGTCTTTGATGAAGTCTAGTGGATTGTCTGAATGTTGGGTGGTTTCGCTAGTTGGAGTGGTTAGCGTAATCTGCTTGCCGTGCACCGTAATGCGTGTATCGGCAGGCAGACCGATGAAGGAGTATCGACCAAAGCGTTCGCCACCCTGCACTGATTCCAGCAAATAGGAATAAGGTTTGTTGGCAAGCTTGAGATACAGCGACAGTGGCGTGTCCAGATCCGCAAAAGTTTCTGTCACCAGTGGGATGCGGTTATATCCTTGCTCGGCAAGTTGATTAAAAGATTGCTCTGAAATGGGACTCAACACGAATTGCTCCTAACTCAAAAAATGGGAAGACGGCAGCACAAAACTAGGCAGCCACAGCGAATGAGGTGGTAATCACCATCGCCATACGGTAGTTTCTCTCCAGATTTTGAAATTTTCGTGTTTCATCCGGTCATGCTTTTTGAATTAGTTTTATCACATCCGGCAGTGTGTCAATCACAGCATCCAGATCAAGGCTATCCACTGGCTCGCCGTGATTGTAACCGTATGGCACGCAGACTATTGGACACCCGGCAGCGCGCGCCGCAATCGTGTCATTGAGTGAATCGCCAATCAGCAGCACTTGCTCCACCGGAACGCCGAAAAATTTTGCTGCATGCAGTAGTGGCAGCGGATGAGGCTTTTTTTCCGGTAGGCTGTCGCCGGACAACACGATTTCGAAATAATGTGCGAGCCCTAAACCCTCAAGCAGGGGTTCCGTGTAGCGTTTTACTTTATTAGTAATGCAACCTAAGCGGAAACCCGCCGCCTGCATGGCATCCAGCCCGGCAATCACACCCTCAAACGGTTTACTCTGCAACAGCAACTCACTGTAGTGCTGTTCGAAAATCGGCAGTGCCTGTTCATATAAATTTGCATCCGGCTCGGCATGCATGTCGCCGGTCAGCGCGCGTTTTACCAGCCAACTGACACCGTTACCGATGTAGCTTGTCAGCAAATCCTGCGACGCGGCAGGGCGACCCAAGTCACGCAACATGCGATTGGCGGAGTCCACCAGCTCAGGTGCAGTGTGAAGTAACGTGCCATCCAGATCTATGAGGATGGCGGAAATGCTCAGTGGGAAAGAATTTGATTGCAGCATTACTTGCTTACCTTTGCCAATTCAGCACGCAGAGCAGCGATGATGGAGTCATAGCGGTGCGGATCAGTGTCCTTGCCGGCACCATACACAGCTGAACCAGCCACGAAGGTGTCGCATCCCGCCGCCGCAATTTCAGCAATATTGCTGGTATTCACACCGCCGTCGATCTCCAGCATGATGTCGCGTCCGCTTTCATTAATTTTTTGGCGTGCTGTGCGTAACTTGTTCAGCGCGTCAGGGATAAATTTCTGGCCGCCGAAGCCGGGGTTCACTGACATAATCAGGATCAAATCGATTTTGTCCATGACATGGTCGAGATAGCTCAATGGTGTGCCGGGATTAAACACTAGCCCGGCCTTACAGCCGTTTTCCTTGATCAGGCCGAGAGTGCGGTCGATGTGCTCGGACGCTTCCGGGTGAAAAGAGATGATATTGGCACCTGCTTTGGCGAAGTCCGGGATGATACGGTCCACCGGTTTGACCATCAGATGCACATCGATTTCTGCTTGGGTAATCGGACGAATGGCAGAACACACCAGTGGTCCAATGGTCAGGTTGGGTACGTAATGGTTATCCATCACGTCGAAGTGGATAATGTCTGCGCCGGAGGCGATGACATTGGTGACTTCTTCACCAAGCTTGGCGAAATTGGCGGAAAGAATGCTAGGTGCGATTTTGTACATGGCGACGCCTTTAACAAGTTTGAATTTGAAGCGCGCATTCTACCCGAAACTTTCCAGATGAATAAATTCAACAGTAGCCAGCACACTGTTTTTGTCATGTTGTTCGACTATCTGCAGCTGATGACGCGTAAGCACAAAGAATAAATTGCAGAGCGTTACTCTCGCCCTCTTTTGTAATATTCGATCCTGTACTGTTATCTTTTATGCAGCAGGCTAACAAAAAAAGTCAGCACGCTTGATACTCAACAGCCTGTTTGCTCAGTTCCATACAGAATGATCGTCCTTACATCGATACTGTAAAGAGTAAGTTGGAAAGCGTGATCTTTCACCCAGCTAGCGGACTGGATGCGCTCGCTATTACGTGAGAGGTAAATTTCTGACGCGCTGATGGTCGCAGATACACACAATGGGCAATCAAGGGTGGGTTCTAAGTTTCCTCGACACAACCTTCCAGATTGACGACGACGGAAAAGCACGGGACGCTTTAATGAGTGGCGTTGAATTCCCTATTCATTTGTGGCATTGTCATCAATAAGTTCATGTCAAGATTTATCAAGTTCTTAGTTTTTTTTCCAAGACATGAAATGGTCCATAACATATTAACCGACTT
Source organism: Candidatus Nitrotoga sp. (assembly GCA_039920105.1). Lineage (GTDB taxonomy): Bacteria > Pseudomonadota > Gammaproteobacteria > Burkholderiales > Gallionellaceae > Nitrotoga. The sequence continues at coordinate 4,223 of JBDSEJ010000219.1, forward strand.
ATCATCTTCAAAAGCGAATTACAGCTGCCAACTAGTGTAGTGCGTCACATATAATGCAACTTAATTGCGATTTCCGAGTCACAGGGTATGTGAGGAGGAAAGCATCATGCGAATTGCAGAAAA
>JBDSEJ010000220.1:0-3773 GCA_039920105.1 Candidatus Nitrotoga sp.
TGGGAAGCGCAGTCTTTTCGGTGCTGAAATTCATGCATCAAACGTTATTGCTCTTCAATTCGGAAATAGTTTTGCAAGAAGCTCGTTATATATGAATATATGGCTTCCAGTGGAAATTAGAGAATAAAAGATAAATTCTGATTTGATTAATAATATTTATGTCGGGGGACAAGAGCTATGCAAACTAATGAATCCAAAAAATATGGGAAGGAAGACCCTAACCTGCTTCAAAAAAATACTCACCTAAACAAACCTATTGACGAATCACGAAGACATGCAACTAAATCTGGTTTAGCTTTGTCTGGAGTACTACTCACTCTAGCAAGCAAGCAGGCCAACCTTGGGTGCTGATGTATGCAAATCACCGTCTGGTTTTTTGTCGGGTAATTTAAGTTTCCATGGCACGCCCCAAACCTGTTCCGGATTGTCACCAGGCTATTGGGGCAATCATCCAGAGGATTGGCCGTCGCCATATCAGACCGGTACAGCGGCCGTCAAAGCGACGAAAAAAAGACTAGCTGTTCTTGCCACACCTGGCACATTGTTTAACGATGTGAACCTGTGGTTTTCAAGGTGGTATTTTTGGAGGGATGAGCATGATGGATGTGATCCAGCTAGGTGGACAAGGAGACCCGTATCAACTTGGTGCGCACTGTGTGTCTGCATTACTCAATGCTGTGAGTGGGCGCACACCAATTTTGACTCCGTCGCAGGTTAAAAACATTTTCAACGAATATGCTTCAAAAGGATATTTTGAACCAACTGCAGGTATTCATTGGGACCCTGATCAAATTGTTACTTACTTGAAACACACAATGTCATAGTAACGGCTGTTTTTATATTCATTTTCGCACCATAGTTTCAAGGTGCTCCAACTCCAGGTGAAGATTAATAACAAAAGAATAGTTAGGCTGCCTTGCATTCGAGCTGATCCAGAAACTTGAATTTACGCACACTGACCGCCAGCCTTTCGCCTGCTTCCTTTTGTTAAATTTTTGCCTGCAGTCAGCACATCCATTTCTTGTGCTCGTTTCACTTCTTTTTGAATCATCATGACGTCCATTTCAAAATGCTCGCCTCTGGTTTTTACAGACGATGAGTCTAATCACTCTGGGGGCATTTTTACTTGGGAGAAAGAGGGCATTGCCACTTACCGCTGACACGATTAAGAACGTTAACTTGACTTTGTTAGGATTCCTTACTATATTCGGACTGACGATCATGTCAAATAAATAATTAAGGAGAAAAAAATGATGAGTAAATCAGTTTTCTATCATGCGGGATGTCCTGTTTGCATCAGTGCTGAACACGACGTAATCAATTTAGTCGGTGCTGATAATGTAGAAATCGTCCATTTAAGCAACGATATGTCGAGGTTTGACGAGGCGGAGAAAGCAGGCGTGAAGTCTGTTCCGGCGTTAGTTACGCCAAGCGGAAATGTACTTCATATCAATTTTGGTGCATCAATGGCTGATGTCAAAGGTTAAATTTCAAGGGATCCAGAGTTTATTTTGGCTTTTCTATTAATATCTTAAAAAGATCAAGTTATGAAAAATTCAACGTTTTATCACGATGGTTGCGATATATGTGCATTGGTGGGTAAGGAAGTTGTCAATTTAATTGGGTTAGCCAATTTAGATATTGTTCATATAGGGTTAAATCCTTCAAAACAAACTGAAGCGCAAAACAAAGGAGTCAAAGCATTTCCCGCTCTGGTCCTGAACAATGGCAACATATTGCACTTCAATGTTGAAGAACACGAAGGAAGTGTGGACTGTTTATTTTAAATAAATATAGTATTGCATCGTAAAAAAACATATAAAAATTAATCTTAGCAAGATTCATCGCGATTAATCGCGGTGTCTGAAGCAATATACTGTTGGAGCTACGGCACAAGTCTCATTCTTGCTACAATTGGCGCTTGTAATTAATCACGGAATTAATCATGTGCGGAATAATCGGTGCAATAGCGCAGCGCAATGTCGTTCCCATTCTTTTGCAAGGACTGCAACGTCTGGAATATCGGGGCTATGACTCGGCTGGATTGGTGGTCGTCGAGAACAATGAGTTGCAACGCATCCGTAGCACCGGGCGAGTTGCGGAATTAACCACACTATGTGTTGCTACCAGAGGCCATATCGGTATTGCACATACACGTTGGGCCACACACGGCGTGCCCAGCGAACGTAACGCACACCCGCACTTGAGCAACAACCTCATTGCCGTGGTTCACAACGGCATTATCGAAAATTACGAAGAGTTACGTACGCGTTTGACGGCGCAAGGCTCCATATTCACTTCCGACACTGACAGCGAAGTGATTGCACACCTTATTAACAGCCACTATGCGAACGGCAACAGTTTGTTGGTAGCAACTCAGTCGGCACTTGCCGAGTTAGTGGGTGCTTACGCCATCGGCGTAATGGCAGCAGACAATCCTAGTTTGCTAATTTGTGCGCGCAAGGGTAGCCCGTTGTTGTTGGGGGTAGGAATTGAAGAGCATTTCATCGCATCGGATGTATCAGCACTACTGCCGGTGACAAGAAATGTGGTGTATCTGGAAGAGGGCGATGTGGCCGAGCTAACCTTGCAAGGCTACCGGATTTTCGATGCCGGGGGTCTAGCGGTGGAACGTCCGGTACATATCAGTGAACTGAGTAACGCAAGCATGGAGCTGGGCGAATATCGTCACTACATGCAAAAGGAAATTCACGAGCAGCCGCAAGCGCTCGCGGATACGTTAGAAGGGGTATGTAACAGCCAGTCTCTGATACCCGGCATTTTCGGCGCCGAGGCCGCTGCTGCATTCGAACAAGTTGATAGCATCCTCATCCTCGCCTGTGGCACCAGCCACCATGCGGGGCTAGTGGCGCGCTACTGGCTCGAAGAAATCGCCGGAATTACATGTACCGTGGAAATCGCCAGCGAATATCGTTACCGTGTGAGCGTGCCCAATCCCAAGGCGTTAGTCGTCACCATTTCTCAATCGGGGGAAACTGCCGATACGCTGGCTGCACTCAACCACGCTAAGGCATTGGGACACCCACATACACTTTCCATCTGCAATGTGCCGGAAAGCGCGCTGGTCAGACTCTCCAAGCTACATTTCCTGACGCGCGCCGGCCCGGAAATTGGGGTCGCCTCAACCAAGGCATTCACTACACAATTGGCGGCTTTGTTCCTGCTTACTCTGGTTTTCGCCAAGCTGCGTGGCAGGTTGAGCGCAGAAAAAGAACAGGGCCACCTGCATGCGTTGCGCCATTTGCCCAGCGCCGTTCAATTAGTTTTGAAACTCGAACCCGACATTGCGAAGATGGCCGAGTGCTTTGCCGACAAGCGCCATGCTCTGTTCCTTGGGCGCGGGCTGCATTATCCCATCGCACTGGAAGGTGCGCTTAAGCTTAAGGAAATATCCTACATTCATGCCGAAGCCTACCCCGCCGGTGAATTAAAGCACGGGCCACTAGCCTTGGTCGACAAGGACATGCCGGTTATCGCCGTTGCCACTAACGACGCATTGCTGGAAAAACTAAAATCCAACCTGCAGGAGGTACGCGCACGAGGTGGCGAACTGTATGTATTCGCCGATGCAAACACACGTTTTCATTCGAGCGAGGGTGTGCACCTAATGCAAATGCCCGAACATGCCGGATATTTAAGCCCTATTCTGCACACCATTGCGCTGCAACTGCTGGCATATTACGTGGCATTGCAAAAGGGAACTGATGTCGACAAGCCGCGCAATCTGGCCAAATCTGTCACTGTAGAGTGAT
>JBDSEJ010000221.1:0-2036 GCA_039920105.1 Candidatus Nitrotoga sp.
ATCTTTACCTAATGCATCATCACCACCGCTGATATCTAAAAGCACACCGATTTTGCTACCGTGCAAATAAGCAACCACCTTGCCCGCTGTGCTATAACGAACGAAACGACGCACACTGACATTCTCGCCCAACTTCATAATCAATGACTTGCGCGCATCTTCCACACTGCCACCACCCGCCAATATAACTGAAGACAAAGCATCTACATCACTTGGGTTATGTTGTGAAATGGCTTGCGCCACATTACTCGCAAATGCCATGAAATCATCATTCTTTGCCATAAAATCAGTTTCGCAGTTGACTTCTGCCAGCGCACCGACTTTTCCATCAGCACTGATAAATGCACTCACCAAACCCTCAGCCGCTACACGCGAAGCCGCCTTACTAGCCTTGGCACCACTCTTAATGCGCAACAGCTCTTCCGCTGCCTTCAAGTCGCCATTAGTTTCAACTAGCGCCTTCTTACAATCCATCATGGCGAGACCAGTTGCCTCACGCAGATCCTTTACCATGCCTGCGGTAATTTCCGACATTCCCAACTCCTTGAAAACACAACCTAAAAAAAGGGGCTCTCGCCCCTTTTGGCTAACCAAAAATTGATTACGCTGCCTCCTCTTCGACCTGCGCCACCACCTCGTTAAGCGCCTGCTCACGCCCTTCCAACACCGCGTCAGCCATTCCTCGCGCATACAGGCGTATCGCCTGACTGGAGTCGTCGTTACCCGGGATGACATAATCCACACCTATTGGGGTATGGTTGGTGTCTACCACTCCAATAACCGGAATACTTAATTTTTGCGCTTCTACAATGGTACCCTTCTGATAACCAACATCGATCACAAAAATTGCTGTTGGCAAGCCCTGCATATTCTTGATGCCGCCAAGACTTCGATCCAGCTTTTCCAGCTCGCGCTGCATCATTAGACCTTCCTTTTTGGATATTTTATCCATTGCTACGCTATCAAGCATCATAGCCTCCAGCTCATGCAGTCGCTTGACGGATTGCTGTACCGTTTTGAAATTTGTAAGCATACCGCCCAGCCAGCGGTGATCAACAAAAGGGCTGCCACAACGAAGAGCTTCTTCCTTAATAATTTCACGCGCTTGACGCTTAGTCGCAACAAACAATATCGTACCTTTATTGGCAGCAATCTTGCGCACATACTTCAGCGCGTCGTTATACATAACAACGGTTTTTTCTAGGTTGATAATATGAATTTTGTTGCGATGGCCGAAAATGAAAGGGGCCATTTTGGGATTCCAATAACGAGTTTGATGTCCAAAATGGACGCCCGCTTCCAGCATTTGACGCATAATTACAGCCATAATTTCTCCATGTGTTAAGTGTTAAGTCTTCCACTCGTCAGATCGACCATTGCTGGCACCCCAACATGAACGAGTGTGTGAATTTGCAGCTACTAAACTTATGCCAAAAAGGCAGGGCGCGAATTATAACCTATGCTCCCAATCAACTCAAACGCGAATCACTTTCAAAACGACATGAGAGATAAAAACCAATCAAATTCTTTCCTTAACATTCTCAATATGGAACTAATGGCAGCAAAATCGATCGATAAAAGCCATATATAGTCCCAACATGACTATAGGGCACTTCTATAAATCCGTTGTCGGAGCGACGGATCCGCTGTGATTCTGTCAGTTTTCTGTTTTTCTGAATTCGAACGCAATTTTGCGATTTCTGAGCCGATTTTTGGGCTCAATTGATTTCTTTTTGTGCCATTTGGCCGCACTCTCATGCCGTTGTCGAGATTTTGGGCGTACTGATGCGCTCAAAACCAAATGTTTTGTTGCGAATCAGTACCTCAACACGACTCAGGTTGTAGGCCAGATTCATCAACGTCACGCCAACCTTGGCGCGAGCGATACCGATGCTGCGTACGAAGAGGCCACCCATGCTGTTTTCCATGTGTCCAAAGACATGCTCAACCCTTGCCCGTACACGGGACTTGGCTTTGTTGCTGATTTCTTGGCTTTCGCTCAATGGCTTGCCCCGGTAGGCGCGCTCGTTGATCTG
>JBDSEJ010000222.1:0-7169 GCA_039920105.1 Candidatus Nitrotoga sp.
GCCCATGAATTTTCCAGGCCTTCTTCCTGCAATATCACCAATGCTTCATGCAGGCCATAAAGCGCGTTGATCGGCGCGGTGTGATGGTAAGCGCGTTTTGTTGAACCGCCCCAATAGCTCATGACCAGATTCAAATCCATGAACCAGCTTTGAACTTTGCTTTTGCGATTCTTGATTTTCTCAAGTGCGCGTGCGCTGAAGCTGACTGGTGAAAGCCCGGGCGTACAGGAAAGACATTTTTGCGTGCCGGAATAAATAGCGTCAATTTCCCATTCGTCAACCTTGAGTGGCGAGCCGGCGAGTGAGGTGACTGCGTCCACGATGACCAAACAATCATGTTTGTGAGCAAGCGCCGTCAAGGTTTTGGCATCAGACAGAGCGCCAGTAGATGTTTCTGCGTGCACAAACGCAACGATCTTGGCGTCAGGATTAGCTTTGAGTGCATCTTCCAATTTTTGTGGGTCAACTGCGCGTCCCCAATCATCCTGCACCATTATTGCAATACCACCGCAACGCTCAACGTTTTCCTTCATGCGTCCGCCGAATACGCCGTTCTGACATACGATGACTTTGTCGCCGGGTTCGACCAGATTGACGAAACAGGTTTCCATTCCGGCCGAGCCTGGAGCGGAAACGGGCATAGTCAATTCATTTTTAGTCTGGAAAGCGTACTTTAACAGCTCTTTCATTTCGTCCATCATGGTGACGAACATTGGATCAAGATGGCCGATAGTGGGACGCGACAGGGCCTCAAGTATACGAGGGCTGACGTCCGAAGGGCCCGGACCCATCAAGATTCGTTGCGGGGGGTGGAACGATTTTACTGCCATACTCTTTCTCCTTGAGGGTTACGATTCATTAATTGCGACATTTTAACGTTTTTCACTGCTTTCAGTCGCCCCTTGTTGAGAAAATGGTTGCAATAGCTCAATCCAATGTTTCACCGGCAGGCGGGCTGCACTTTCCAAATGTAACTGGCAGCCGATGTTGGCAGTGGCGATGACCTAAGCCGCGCCTTGTTGCAGCGCATTCAATTTATTTTCCAGCAGCTGCTGCGACAGCACAGGTTGCATCAGGGTATAAGTGCCCGCAGCACCACAGCAAAGATGGCTATCTGCAACTGGCGTAAGCGTGTAACCACAGTTACGCAGGATCGTTTCAACAGCGCCAGACAGCTTTTGCCCATGCTGCAAGGTACAAGATGATTGATACGCGACGCGCACACCTTTGCCGACATTGGCCAATGCACTTAAATCTTCACGGCCAAGAATTTCGCTCAAGTCGCGTGTCAGGTCGCTGATGCGTGCTGCCTTCGCTGCATAGTTTGAGTCGTGTTTCAACGCTTCGCCATATTCTTTCACCATCAGGCCGCAGCCACTGGAGCTCATTACAATAGCCTCTGCGCCTTGCTCAATATATGGCCACCAGGCATCAATATTGCGGCGCATCATGTCATGCGCCCCATTAATATCAGCCAAGTGCTGGTTCAGAGCGCCACAGCAGCCAGCCTTGGGGGCGCTGATTAAAGAAATGCCCAGTTTATCCAGCACGCCTGCAGCAGCTGTGTTGATATTCGGCGCACTCAGCGATTGCACACAGCCTTCCAATATCAGCATGCTGCGTGGATGTGTGGTTTTCGGACGAGCTGGCTGTGCCCGCCGATGAGGCGGGATTTTACGTTGCAAAGAGAGTGGCAATAATGGGCGCACCACGCGGCTCATGCCAAGCACCAGCGCAAAACGTTTGGGATAGGGCAGCACTGCCAGCAGGCTGCGCCGCACAATTTTTTGCCACAACGGGCGCGGCGCACGTTCCTCAATGACTTGCCGCCCGATATCAATTAAACGGCCATATTGCACCCCCGAAGGGCAGGTCGTTTCGCAGGCACGGCAGGTCAGGCAGCGATCCAGATGCAATTGTGTCTTTTCGCTGGATTGATTACCTTCCAGCATTTCCTTGATCAGATAAATACGCCCACGCGGGCCATCCAGTTCGTTGCCGAGCAATTGATAAGTGGGGCAGGTGGCATTGCAAAATCCGCAGTGCACGCAGGAGCGCAGAATTGAATTGGCTTCGGCGATATCAGGATTAGCAAGAAGTTCAGGAGAAATGGCGGTTTGCATATGGTTTACAAGTTGGCGTAAATGCGCCCCCGGTTAAAAATTGCGTGTGGATCAAAACTGGATTTCAGTCGTTGATGTATGACGAGCAGCGGTGCGGGAAGCGGTTGAAATATTTCGGTATTGAGCTCTCCGCCGCGGAACTGAGTGACATGCCCGCCTATTGTAGCTACGCGTTCGCGGATCAACCCAATGGGTTCATCACTAAAGAGCCAGCGTTGTGCACCACCCCAATCGAGCAACCATTCGCCGGCAATATCTAAAGGAGGCAGAGACGGCTTTACTAATATGCGATATAGCGGATTCGCAGAGTTAAAAAATGGCAGATGATGTTCACGCAAGGCATGCCAAAAGGGTTCCGACTTTTCTATCACTTCGCCGCCAAAATGTTCGTGGGCATGCTTGACCGCTTGCTCGCTTCCGGACAGGCGCAGATAGTAATGTCCCGCATGATAACAGGCCGCATCGACCGGCACGGGTTGAGACAGCAAGCGACTCATTTTGCTGATGGCTTCAGCTTGAGTGCATTCCTTTACCGAAGTGTAACTCGCCGCCGGACGCGGCAGCACTTTCAAACTGATTTCCAGTAACACGCCCAGCGTGCCGTATGCACCGACCATCAGACGCGAAACATCGTAACCCGCCACATTTTTTATTACCTGGCCACCGAAGCGTAATATCTCGCCCTTGCCATTGATCAGTTTGCAGCCCAATACAAAATCGCGAGCGGAGCCGCAGAAAGGGCGGCGTGGTCCGGATAGGCCGCAGGCAATGGTACCACCCAACGTGGCGGTGTCACCAAAGTGCGGCGGCTCAAATGCCAGCATCTGTCCGGCGTCTGCCAACGCAGCTTCAACTTCCTTGAGCGGCGTGCCGCTGCGTGCAGTCAAAACCAACTCACGTGGATCATGTTCGACAATACCGCTATGGGCACTGACGTCCAGAATTTCGCCGTGCGTCTCTCTTCCTAAAAATGTTTTGCTATTTCCGCCTTGGATTTTGAGCGGCGTCCCATTACCGACGGTGCTGTGCACCTGCTGTTGCAGTGTCTCACTGATATCGCGCTCCGACATCAGAAGCGTTCCAACTCGGCATGGGGCAGTTGTCCGTGATGGACGTGCATGGCGCCAAATTCTGCGCAGCGCTGCAAGGTGGGCACGGCCTTTCCGGGATTGAGCAAGCCAGCGGGATCAAAAGCGGCTTTAACTGCATGGAATTGGCTGAGCTCAGCCGCTTTGAACTGGATACACATCTGATTAATTTTTTCCATGCCGACGCCATGTTCACCGGTGATAGATCCGCCCACCTCAACGCACAGTTGCAAGATACGCTGGCCGAATTCCTCGGTGCGTGCCAACTCACCGTCCTTATTGGCATCGAACAAAATTAATGGATGCAAATTGCCATCACCGGCATGAAACACATTTGCCACCGGTAAGCCGTATTCTTCCGACCATAGGTTAATCTGACGCAAAACATGCGGCAATTGACGGCGTGGGATCGTTCCATCCATGCAGTAATAATCCGGCGAAATCCGCCCCACTGCGGGGAAGGCAGATTTACGCCCTTTCCAGAACAGTTGTCGTTCTACTTCGCTAACTGCAGTGCGCACCTCCGTCGCGCCGCTCTGGTGCAATATTTTGCGAACTTCCATGACGTGCTCGGATACTTCCGCATTGGTGCCATCCAGCTCGCACAGCAAAATTGCCTCTGCGTTACGGGGATAACCGGCATGCGCAAAATCCTCTGCCGCCTGAATGGCTACCTTGTCCATCATTTCCAGACCGGCCGGAATAATACCGGCAGCGATTATCGCGCCGACCGCTTCCCCGGCTTTGAATACATCATCAAAGGCTGCCAGCAAAACTTGCGCGCGCTCCGGCTTGGCCAGTAGTTTCACGGTAACCTCGACGATTACCGCCAGCATGCCTTCCGAGCCTGTCATTAATGCCAGCAGATCATAGCCCGGAGAATCCAGTGTTTCAGATCCGATGGTCAGCAATTCTCCTTCCATCGTCACTACCTTGAGCATCAGAATATTGTGCACTGTCAGGCCGTATTTCAGGCAATGCACACCGCCGGAATTTTCCGCGACATTGCCGCCAATGGTGCAGGCAATTTGCGAAGAGGGATCAGGCGCGTAATACAATCCATACGCGGCGGCAGCTTCGGAAATTGCCAGATTACGCACACCCGGTTGCAAAGTAGCCATCGCATTTTCCGGATCGATATGGAGTATGCGTTTAAATTTTGCCAGACTCAGCAGCACGCCATCAGACAAAGGCAGAGCCCCACCGGACAAACCGGTGCCTGCGCCGCGCGCCACAACGGGCACCTGCAAAGCATGACACAGGCGCATGATGGCCTGCACCTGCTCGATAGTTTCAGGCAAAACCACTACCAAGGGAAGACGGCGATAAACCGATAGCCCGTCGCACTCGAACGGGCGTAGGTCTTCTTTGTTGGTGAGCACGGCTTCTGGCGGCAACAGCTTTCGCAGTTTACGGATCAGATATTCATGCGTGTCGCGATTGCAGGGCAATCCATCTTTTGATACGGGCATGAAAAATTAATTTAGGAAATTAACAGGACATGGGATTTCAGCAGACTTTGACATGAAATGCAACTGGCAAGCAGTTACTTATAGCCAGCAAAAGTGTACGGACTTGAAGCATATGACTTGCCCGGTTGTACCTGACCAATATTAGGAATGGCAGAAAAATTCTTTTCAAATGATTTCAGCCCAGCATTTATTCCACCTGAAACGCTACTGCTCCAACATCAAGAAGTGGGCGTATAACGCTTGATCACCAGCAAGCAAAAACACGAAGTAGGAAATTGCTCTTTATTTTACAACCCCCTGCCTTTATTGGCTGACCTTGTGGACGATAAGCCTACGGGTGTTCCACCAATCTCCCACTGTCGCTTAAACTGGTTGAATCGGTTCAAAGCGGTCTGTCATTGACACGCGAAGCACAGCGTGAATTAGTCTATCAATTCGATCGCCAAGTCATCCGCCCACAGTGTTCCGCCATCTTCCAGCATTACACCTGCGATCAGAGTATAAGCAGAAGACGGAATTTTTAACTCGATGGTGTAGCGCTTCCAGTCTTGTGTGCCTTTCACGCGGTCATTCTGCATGAAATTCCAAACCAGAATTTGGCCGCTTCCGTCATCTGCCCGAAGGACGAGTGCGCCACCAGCTCCATTTATGTCCTCGCCCCTAAGCGAGCCAGAAAGCCGCGCTGTCTTGTTATGCCATGAGGGGTGGACACCGATCGATTGTTTGAGCAATCCAAAAGGCTCAGAACCATGGCGTTTGATTCGTGCGCTACTCGGGATGGAAAGTGGATTATCTGGGTCAGCCGCAAAGGTATAGGCATTACCTGAGCCATGCTCAATCCCTAACCAACCATACATCTTGCCTAGCTTGTCAGAATTGAACGAAGGGTTTTTTAAATTGATCACTTCATCGGGAGCTGCGCGTCTGGCTTGGCGGCGTGCGAATAGAGATGGCACGGCAGGTTCAGCAACTTGTGTCACAGCAGAAGTACTGGGTGCTGACGGAGTATCTGCGCTAAGGGCATGGTTTATATAGCAGGTGAACAAAAGTAAAGGCCACAAATGGGTTATTGAGTAATTCATAAATTTACAAAAATAAAGTGGTGCGCAATTATAGATTGCAGACCAGTGCCTGTGTGGCTCAATATTTAAAGATGAGTGAAATTAATTGGGATACGACTGGGTCGGTAGTGGCAAGCCATGATCTCAATTCGATGGACAAATTATAAAGTCAACCGCTTACCTGCTGTCGCTTATACTCTTTACGTTTCATATCAATGTATTCGTTCTGCTCCAGCTCATGCAGCTGGATCGGGTAACGCTCGGTAAACGCAAACCAGTCTCGCAGGCGTTTATCCAGTTGTTGTTGAGGTGGCGTCGACAAGGCTCCCAAATAAGCGTTTATTGCCAGGTAGTAGCGCATGGTGTTGCGTTCCAGTGCTCCACGTATACCGCTGACATAAAGGGGTTTGCCGTTAGGCAGCCTTTTAATGATAGTGAAACCTACTTTGTCACTTCCCAATGTTTTTAGATAGGCCTGCATTGCAAATTTTGCTGTAAAGCCATAGACATACGAATATGACAGGTGGATAAATGTTCCTCCGTCTTTTAGAGGGATTGCTTCCAGCACGAAGCGATATTTTTTGGTGCCGAATGGACCCTTGTCTGCGTCCAGAAAAATCTGGAGGTAATCTGACGAGTTATAATTAACTCTATATTCAAACTCCATTTGGGGAGCTAAGCTTAGCGATTGTTCGTTTTTGCTGCCGATATGTACCGTGAGTTTGCTGTCTGGTTTGTCAGCTGATGCGCGACAGTATTTGACATTGAGATGCAGGATCAGAATGTCGCACCAATTAGTTGCTCCCTTGAGTGCTGTACTTACCGTTGCAAACGGATAATCCATGAGCGCATAGATGTCGCCCTTTAAGTCAGTAGAGGACTGACTGGAATCCAGATTAAGTGGTAATTGGAACTGATTGTGGCTGAGTACATCCCGCAATGCCATGTACTTAGCACGCAGGGACGCCGCTGAATTTGTGTCAGAAATATCGGCATGGGCGATCCCTGCACCTGCACTAATTAGGCAAGTGAGAAAAAGATGAAGCACCCACCACACCTGAGTTCTTAAACTTTCATTCATATTGCATATACTCCTGATTATGTTTAAGAAATCTGTCGTAACAGTTCTTCGCGTAGCGCTGTAATTGTCTGCGGTTGAATTAGCGCTGCGCTGGCTATGTGGAAGGTGTCCTCGGCGCGTGCTCCCAGAGTGTTGATCTTGGCGCTACGTATTGCTATGCCATGCCGCGCCAGCACATGCGCGATGCGCGCCAACAGACCGGGGCGGTCGCCGGCGATGATGGAAAGCAGATAGTTTCCTTTATCATCTGACGTTATATTGACTTCGGATGTGATGGGAAAATGTTTGAGCTGGCGGGATATTCTGGCGGATTTTGGTGCAGAGGGTTCATTGGCGTTGGCTAT
>JBDSEJ010000223.1:0-3268 GCA_039920105.1 Candidatus Nitrotoga sp.
AAATAATGCCGTCGCCATGCAATGCGGGCACATCCCCTTGATGGTGTCGCGCTTGACGAAATGATCGGTGTTTTTATCAATCGCTGAGCCACCTGCAGCATCAATCAATAACGCATCAATCGTGCATTCCGCACCTTCTGCTGTGGTTAAACTGAAATCCTGCATAAAACGTACGCCATCGCCATCGAGTATGAAAGCCTCAGCAATTGGAGCAAACCAACCTTGCAAGACTTCAGCACTTGGCGGCGCATCCAGCAAAATTTCCCAATCGCTTTCATCATCAATTGATGTTGCCGTTTGCAACAAACCAATCATCATTTGCGCCAATGCACCGTTGAAGTCGGCTCGGTTAGCTGCAATCGCAACTATATCAGGCTCGGTAATTTGGTGTGGTGCGATCCATTCCACTTGCCCTGTGCTGCGGCGAACGGGTAACCATTTTTCGTCCAATAAATTCATTCTGTCGCCACTCCCTCTTGAGGTTCTGCCACTCGCAAACCAAAATCCGCATCGTAAAGCCATGTCAAAAGTTCTGGCTGCTTCTCTGATTTCTTATTTCCGGCAGTCCACGCCTGCCCTTCCCACACGCCGTCCAAACGTTGCGATAACGCTAACAACTCGCACCATTTACCCTGGCTGGGCAAGGTCTGCTGCAAATGCACATAAGCCATTTTTTGCATCGTGTCAGTCGGTGCATCTACCCTTGCCAGCAACCGGGATGCCACTTTTACCATGCTGTAAGTCCACACACCCTCCGCCCATCGCTGCAAATATCCATCAACCCATTTCGCCAGCATGACTTCCATCGTTTCTTCGCCCAAGCGAGAGGGCGTTTTAGCTTCGCTCCACCAGTCGCTGATCTCGCCGCGCTTGTAACCGCCGTCGATTTTCAGCGTGTTTAACTGCGCCAAACTGGCTTCTGACATATCCTGCCCTTCTGTTATCAAGGCATTTTTAGAAAGAGATTCCGGCAGTATTTCTGTTTCTGAAAAAACGGATTCAATCATGTATCTGGCATCGGCTGGCATAGTGAAACTGCCTTTCCGCAACACTTTTGCCGTTAACCACAGTTGCCCGTGATGCCCATAAACATATTGGGCTTTTTTGAATACTGCGCCGTACCAGTCTGCCTTTGGTTGCTCTGTCCACGTGGGAGCATATACCCACAAACATGGTGCTGGCCGCCTATTTTTAGTGTCAGATGCAACTAAACGATTGCCTTGAGCATCGCGCTCATGACGCTGCAAACGCCCTGCCCGTTGCAAGACACGATCTATCGGTGCAAGGTCGGTAATCAGCACATCGAAATCCACATCCAATGATTGCTCGGCGACCTGCGTGGCAATCATTAAACGACCTTGCCGATCATGCTGTTTGCTGCCTTCGCCAAAAAATGACAGGACTTGTTCTTCTTTGCCCAGTCTATCCTTTAGGGCAAAGCGTGCATGAAATAGCGTTATTTTTTCGGGGGGAATCGTTTGGGATATGCGCTCGTAGGCGGCCATCGCATCTGCTACTGTATTGCGTATCCATCCCACACATTGACCTTGTTGTAACGAAGCGACAATGTGCGCAAAAACTTTTTCATCATCGTTTTCGTAATGCACTTGCACTGTGCGAGAGACGCAGGCTCGTGAGGCCAGCGCATCTTCCAGCAAAACAGTTTGACCGTCATGCCAGCGTGTTGCCAGTGGATAGGCATCCGATTGCAACGTAGGCGCGGGGGCTTGATGTCGCCCTTTGGCATAGGCGTTGAGCAATGCTTGTTTCATGCGGCTGGGCAACGTGGCCGATAACAAAATCACCGGGCCGCCAGTGCGCGCATGAAACTCCAGCAACACTTCCAGTACGCCTTGCATGTAGGCATCACAAGCATGCACCTCATCAACGATCAGTACCTTGTTGAACAAACCCAATAAGCGAAGCGATTGATGCTTGCTGTGCAAAACAGCTAACAGAGCCTGGTCTATCGTTCCTATTCCGGCTGAGGCCAATAATGCACGTTTGCTATGGTCAGCCAGCCATGCACTGCAACGCGCCGAAGCGGTTTCATCCAGTTGTGCGCTATCCTGTTCTGGTGTGGCTGGGGGTAAAATAGTAGCTGCAAACTCTTCCACCAGTTTTTTATGTCCGTGTGCCAATACTAAATTTGCATTGTCAGTAAAGAGTTTTTGATAGACTTCCGCCACACGTTTGTACATGGCATTGGCAGTCGCCATCGTCGGCAATCCAATAAAAAAACCTTCCGCCAAACCTTGCTCCATCAGGCGATAAGCTAACATCATCGCGGCTTCGGTTTTTCCTGCTCCTGTCACATCCTCCAGCAAATAGATTTGTGTTGCTTGGGGTATGTCCACTGACACTGCCCATTGCTGCAATGGTGATGCCTCTTGAATCTTCTGAAATAAATCTTTGAAAGAGCGTCCTTTTTCAATGGAGGATGAGGAAACACCTGACTGGGCTAATGCTTCAGTTGCCTGCCTTTTCGCATATTCCCAATATCTGTCTAAATCCGTTGTCTGATCTTTATATGGAAAAAACAGTGTATTCGAGCCGAGCCAGTCAGCCAGCACCGTTACACCCGCAAACCACCACGACAGCATTTCACTAAGACGCTGAAAATCTTTTTCGTCCGTGTTTGTAGGAATACGCTTGGCTTCGTCAGTGAGTAACAATCCTGCCATCGCTTGCACAAAATCAGCAGTGATTTGCTTGTCTTTACTTTGAAAAAAGTTATCTAAATTCCCATATGATTTGGGTGGTGTGCCATGATGGCCTGTTACAGCTGATAGCCAACATTTTAGGCTGCGTTGGGCTTGACGCGAATCATTAATACCTATTTTCAGCAGAACCTCGTCAACAAGGTATTCCTCCCACAACCAATAACCCAAAGAGTCATGCCGCTCGCTGTATATTTTGGTTGTGTTCGGCTTACGTTTCTGCAACGCTAAAATCAAATCAGGCCGTTGTGATTGGAACGCTTCGCTGAATTTACCCAAGTCGTGCAGTGCCAACAAAAAAGCCGACCATGACAAAAATGCCTGTTCAGTACAGTTCAACAATCCGCAGTAGGATTTAAGCAAAGAGGACTGCTTAAGATAAGCCACACCCACCGCCGCCACATCCAGGCAATGAAACGGCAACAAGTGAAATGCTGTCTGACAATCATCGGATGATTGTGCCTTGCCCCAATAGTTAAAATATGATTCCGGTTCGCTCACTCTTCCGTCCTTAGCAAAGTTTTGTATCTATTTAACATAAAGTCATA
>JBDSEJ010000224.1:0-2100 GCA_039920105.1 Candidatus Nitrotoga sp.
AGGTTTATCAACAATGGGCGCCTCGCCTTCTTATAGCCGGCCTGCTAGTCGCCTTGGGTGTCGGAATTGAGTATTTGCAGCAAATGACCGCTTACCGATTTTTTGATTATGCCGACATGCTGGCAAATGGTGCGGGTGTGCTATTAAGCTTGTTTGTTTTAAACCTGGCCCCCGGGCGGATTGGCATTATGCTGGAAACTAAACTTTTTAAAATCGCTCAGTGAGATGACTAATAATTCCATACTTGCAAACAGCGTTATTGTTGAATCGCTTGATTATGAAGGTCGCGGCATTGCGCATGCAGACGGTAAAGTAATATTTATCGAAGGTGCGCTGACAGGTGAGCGGGTCACCTACTCGTCATATCGTAAAAAATCCAGCTTTGAAATAGCCCAACTCGGCCAAGTTATTAAGCCCACTTTCATGCGCGTCCAGCCGGAATGTAAGCATTTCGGCGTATGTGGGGGGTGTTCAATGCAGCATATGGATGCACGCGCACAGGTAGCTGCCAAGCAGCGTGTTTTGGAAGATAACCTGTGGCACATCAGCAAGATCAAGGCTGAGATCATGTTGCTGCCGATCTATGGGCAGTCGTGGGGCTATCGACAGCGAGCGCGGCTTTCGGTTCGCCATGTATTGAAGAAGGGCAAGACACTGGTAGGCTTTCGCGAAAAGCGTGGCGGCTATGTGGCGGATATGCAGCACTGTGAAATCCTGACACCTAAAATTGCCAAACTATTGCCACTGTTAGGACAGTTGAATGAAAGCTTTACAACTCGCGATGCATTGCCGCAAATAGAAGTGGCAGTCGGTGAGCACGTTGATGTGTTGGTGCTGCGTATCTTACAGGCGCTTTCACCGGCTGACAAAGAGGCAATTAAACAGTTCGCTGATATCCATAAGGTACAGTTTTGGTTGCAAACAAAGGGGCCGGAAACTGCAGTTCCGTTTTACCCGCTGGATGCACCAGCACTGACATACAGCCTGCCAGAGTTCGGAATTACCATGCCGTTTGCACCGACTGAGTTTACCCAAGTCAATGCGGATATGAATCGCGTCATGGTAAGTCGTGCCATGCGTTTACTTAACCCTCAGCCGAATGAACGCATCGCTGATTTATTCTGTGGATTGGGCAACTTCACGCTACCCATAGCGCGCAGTGGTGCTCAGGTTGTGGGCATCGAAGGTAGCGCGGCGCTGGTGAAGCGTGCCGGGCAGAATGCCGCGTTTAATAATTTAACGGATAACACTCAATTCAACGTGATGAATTTGTTTGAAATAGATGAAGCAACATTGGCGCAGTTAGGCCATTTCGACAAAATGCTAATAGATCCACCACGCGATGGTGCGTTTGAACTGGTCAAGGCCCTGGGCACTGATGCGCCGAGTCGCATCGTGTATGTCTCATGCAACCCCGCAACGCTGGCGCGTGATGCCGAGATATTAGTGCATCAGAAGGGTTATGTACTTAAAGCCGCAGGGGTGATGAACATGTTTCCGCACACCTCTCATGTCGAATCCATCGCACTGTTTGAAAAGACGCAGGCATAGCACATGCTTCTTGACGCTCCTAAAGAACTTCGCTTGGCAGCGCTTCATTGGCTGGCAGAGCCGGATCCTGTTCTGAAATCCGCTGGAGTAATTACTTTGGCTCAAGCATGGCAGAAAGGCGAAATTGGCCTCGAGGTCGATGCTTCCCTGACAACGCTGCAACTTATCCCTGGTCATCCCCTGCTTCCTGAGCTGGTTTCATATTTGTCTGTGCCACGTAGGTCTATGCATACTGAAGAAGGTCGTGCTGCGCTGATTCATGCGCTGACACATATCGAATTTAATGCGATCAACCTGGCCTTGGATGCTATCTGGCGTTTCCCGGAAATGCCGCGTGAATATTATTTTGACTGGCTAAAGGTCGCAGCAGAAGAGGCTCGACATTTTTCTTTGCTTTCTACCCATCTGGGTACAAAAGGTTATGCCTACGGCGACTTTGCAGCACACAACGGGCTTTGGGATATGGTCGAAAAAACAACGGACGACATCCTCGCCCGCATGGCACTGGTTCCGCGCACTATGGAAGCGCGCGGCCTGGACGCCTCCCCT
>JBDSEJ010000225.1:0-5281 GCA_039920105.1 Candidatus Nitrotoga sp.
ATCGGCGATGATTTTAATAAATCCCGCCGTATCACCCAAGGCACGAGCACGTCCATTAGCAAGAAAAGGAAATTGCCCAGCCTTGTAAGCGATACCCGCTGACTTAAGCTGTTGCTCAGTCTTGCCCACCCAAGCGATTTCCGGAGCGGTATACATCACATTCGGCACTAAATTCAAGTCACTATGCCCCATCTGCCCGCCGATTAATTCCGCAACCATCACGCCCTCCTCAGACGCCTTATGGGCAAGCATCGGGCCGCGAACTACATCACCCACGGCATGCACATTCGGCAAGTTGGTAAGGCATTGTTCATCCACTTCAATGCGCCCTGCATCGTCCAGTTTGAGTCCAACCGCTTCTGCGCTCAGATTTTCCGTATTTGGAACACGCCCTACCGCAACAATCAGTTTATCCGCAACCAATTCCTGCGCGTTGCCTTGAGTATCACGCCAATTAATTGTGACTCCCTCAGTTGATTGAGTGACGCCATCAACCTGTGCGCCCAAGTGTATAGCCAGCTTCTGCCTGGTAAAAGTACGCAATGCTTCCTTCGCGACTTGCTCATCTGCGGCAGGTAGAAATACGGACGAGGCTTCCAGTAAAGTTACCTTAGCCCCCAGCCTGCGCCAAACACTACCCAGTTCCAATCCAATGACCCCGGCACCGATAATAGCAAGGCGCTGGGGCGTCTCTCTAAAACTTAAAGCACCTACATTGTCCACAATCTGCACTCCATCCAGCGGAGCTTGCTCTAAAATGCGTGACGTCGAGCCAGTGGCAACAATAATATGCTTCGCCCTCACTTCCTCACTATCCGTAATTCCAACTCGCCAGAGTTCACCATCCCGACCGAGAAGCTGAGCCCTGCCATGCAGTGATTCCACTTTATTTTTCTTGAATAACTGATTAATGCCCAATGTAAAATCGGAAACAATCTTGTTCTTGCGCGCCACCATTTTCAGCACATCCATGCTTGCATTTTCGGCACATATACCGTGCGAAGCAAAATCATGCATCAGACGCTCGAAATTTTCTGAGGATTCCAGCAATGCTTTAGATGGAATACAGCCCACATTTAGACAAGTTCCACCCAAACTTGGCTTGCCTTGTGCGCCTTTCCAATCGTCAATGCAGACCGTGTTCAGTCCTAATTGAGCACAACGTATTGCCGCCACATAACCTCCGGGGCCGGCACCAATAACTACAACATCAAATGATTTCGACATAATGAAATCCCTTTATTCAGCTCTGAACCCGCAGGATTTTTTATTTCACCCAGCTTGGATTAACAAAAGTGTAATTACAAATCCAGCAACACTCGTCCAGGATATTCCAACGCTTCTTTAATAGTTGCGAGAAATAATACGGCTTCACGCCCATCAACAATGCGGTGATCATAAGACAATGCGAGGTAATTCATCGGGCGAATGACTACTTGGCCATTTTCCGCTACTGGTCTGTCTTTAGTGGCGTGAATTCCTAGGATAGCGCTCTGCGGCGGGTTGATAATCGGTGTAGAGAGCATGGAGCCGAATACGCCGCCATTGGAAATAGAGAAGGTACCGCCAGTCAACTCTTCCAGCGTAATCTTTCCATCCTTGGCTCGCACACCAAAATCAATGATTTGTCTTTCAATGTCTGCTAGCGAAAGTTGGTCAGCGTCACGAATAACTGGCACGACCAAACCACGATCGCTACCGATTGCCACGCCGATGTCGTAATAGCCATGGTAGATGATATCCGTGCCATCCACCGACGCATTCACCACCGGGAATTTATGTAACGCAAGCAGTGTAGCTTTGATGAAAAATGACATGAAGCCAAGCTTTACGCCATGCTTCTTTTCAAACGCATCTTTATAGTGATTGCGCAACTCAATCACTGGCAGCATATTCACTTCATTAAAAGTAGTAAGAATTGCTGCGTTCTGTTGCGATTGCAACAAGCGTTCGGCGATGCGCTGACGGATGCGAGTCATCGGCACGCGCTGTTCCACGCGGCCACTCGTTGCAGGCTGCGAAACCGCTGTGGCTGGCACAGCCGATTTTTCCTGCTCCGCAGAAACCAGAACATCTTTCTTGGTGACACGCCCACCGCGTCCACTACCGCTAATCGTAGCGGTATCAATTTTATTTTCTGCCGCAATTTTCTGCGCCGCAGGCATCACAGCAGCTTGCTTCTTGGCGGTAGCATCCGGTTGCTTCTTGGCTATCTCATCTGGTTGCTCCTTGGCTATCGTATCTGGTTGCTCCTTGGCTATCGTATCCTGTTGCTCGGGTTTATTTTCATTAGATTTGGGGGCAGTATCCAGTAAGGCAATCACCTCATTACTAGTAACTTTTTCACCATTTTTCTTGAGAATTTTTGTCAGTATTCCAGATTTGATCGCGGGCAACTCTAAAACCACCTTGTCAGTTTCAAGATCTATCAGATTCTCACCTTCATCCACAGCTTCGCCAGGCTGCTTATGCCAAGATACCAGTGTGGCTTCGGTAACCGATTCGGCAAGCTGCGGCACTTTCACTTCAATTTGCATGGTGTCTGGCTCCTGATGTAATGTCTAGATCACAGCGGAATGCAGCGTCAATTACCGCCTTCTGCTGTTCATTGTGCACTGCCAAATAACCAGCTGCAGGCGATGCCGAAGAAGATCGCAAAGCATAAGCAAGCTTCATACCTTTACGCAAATGGCGCAGCAGATAATGCTGAATACGATGCCACGCGCCCTGGTTGCCGGGCTCTTCTTGACACCATAGCAATTCCATCGCATTTGGATAATTGGCAATTTGTGCTTCAAAATCATTATGCGGAAATGGATAAAGTTGTTCCAGCCGAATTATCGCCACCTCTGCCGGAGGCAAGGACTTCGGCGAGGCATTTTGAATGTCAAATTCTCGTCGGGCAGATTTCAACTCATAGTAAATTTTCCCACTACACACAATAATGCGCCGTACCTTGGCAGCTTCCAGCTCATCCACTTCTCCAATCACCGGCTGAAATGAACCCTGAGCCAAATCACACATCGGCGAAGATGCATCCTTACTGCGCAACATGCTTTTGGGCGTAAATACAATCAGCGGCTTGCGCGTCGGACGCAACATCTGTCGGCGCAACAAATGAAACATTTGAGCCGGTGTGGAAGGGATACACACTTGAATATTGTAATCGGCACATAGCTGTAAATAGCGCTCAATACGCCCAGACGAATGTTCCGGCCCCAACCCTTCGTAACCATGGGGCAAAAACATCACCAGACCGCACAAGCGTCCCCACTTGGCCTCCCCCGAGGAGATAAATTGATCAATTACAACCTGCGCACCATTGGCAAAATCGCCGAACTGCCCCTCCCATATAACCAGCGAATTAGGTTCAGCGCTAGCATAGCCATACTCAAATGCGAGCACCGCCTCTTCTGAAAGAATGGAGTTAATCACGATGAAATCGGCCTGATCCGGCGCTATATTTTGCAATGGAGTGTAATAGCCCTTGTCCCACTGCGTGCGGTTTTGGTCGTGCAACACGGCATGACGATGGAAAAAAGTACCGCGCGCGCTATCCTCACCAGACAAACGAACCGGAATACCCTCAGCTACCAAGCTAGCATAGGCCAGATTTTCTGCCATGCCCCAATCCAAAGCGAGTTCGCCATTACCCATGGCACGTCGATCGCTGATAATTTTTTCCACGCGCGACTGAAGCATGAAATCCGCCGGCACTTCTGTCAGCCGCTGAGAAAATTTTTGCAACTGTTCGCTCTGTACGGCAGTAGTCACCGTCACGTCCCAAGGCACACCACTTTTGAATTCAGACCAGTTTACTGCGTGTTCCTTATTAAAATCATTTAGTACTGTCTTAATCGGATTGATACCTTCATCCATCGCGCGACGATAGGCAGCAATCATTTCCTCTGGCTCTCCTTCTGCCATTACGTTTGCTTCTA
Organism: Candidatus Nitrotoga sp.; assembly: GCA_039920105.1. Classification (GTDB taxonomy): domain Bacteria; phylum Pseudomonadota; class Gammaproteobacteria; order Burkholderiales; family Gallionellaceae; genus Nitrotoga. Next base: position 3,942 of record JBDSEJ010000225.1, read on the forward strand.
ACAGATATTTGGCATACAACGCACGCGTACCGGGATGCTTATTAACATAACGGTACATGAACGGCTGCGTGACCAACGGCTCATCCTGTTCGTTATGTCCAAGTTTACGGAAACACACCATATCAATCACTACATCCCTTTTGAAGGTCATGCGGTAATCCAGTGCAATTTCGGTAATTAACAACACCGCTTCAGGATCATCCCCATTCACATGAAAAATCGGTGCGTCTATCATCTTCGCCACATCGGTACAGTGCAGTGATGATCGGGCGTCCCGTTTGTTAGAAGTAGTAAAGCCGATCTGGTTGTTAATAATGATATGCACTGTACCACCGGTGTGATAACCGGGCGTTTGGGACAGACTGAACGTTTCCATGATCACGCCTTGTCCAGCGAAAGCCGCATCGCCATGCAGCAATACCGGCATTACCTCACGCCCTTCTTTGTCGCCGCGGCGATGCTGGCGCGCGCGCACCGATCCTTCTACCACAGGATTAACGATTTCAAGGTGTGAGGGATTAAACGCTAAAGCCAAGTGCATCGCTCCGCCCGGCGTAGCAATGTCCGAGGAAAATCCTTGGTGATATTTCACATCGCCGGAAGTCAGCTCTTCACTGTGCTTGCCTTCAAATTCAGCGAATAAATCACTTGGCAACTTGCCTAGTGTGTTCACTACCACATTCAAGCGCCCACGGTGCGCCATACCGATAACCGTCTCACGCACTCCCTGCGTGCCTGCGCGTTGCAATAAATGTTCGAGCATCGGAATGAGCGATTCCCCGCCCTCCAGCGAAAAACGTTTCTGGCCGACATACTTTGTGTGCAGATAGCGCTCCAAGGTCTCGGCAGCAGTCAGTCTCTCCAGGATACGATGCTGCATATCAGCGCTAAAATTTGGCTGACCACGCACGCTTTCCAGACGATTTTGGATCCAGCGCTTCTGCTCTACATCATTGATATACATATACTCTGCACCTATGCTGCCGCAATAGGTCTGACGCAGCAACTGCAGAATTTCCCGCAACATCATGCGTGGAGACCCCACAAGAGATCCAGTCTCGAATGTCGTATCCATATCCGACTCAGTGAGACCGTGAACGGCTGGATCCAATTCTGGCACTTCAGGTTTGGGATGACGGTTAAGCGGATCAAGGCTGGCGCGGTGTACGCCGAGGAAACGATGGGCATTTATAAGTTGCAATACCGCCACCTGCTTGCGCGACATATTGTCGTCTTGCATTTTGCAATGAGCAGCGGTTAACGGTAAGGCAGAAAAAGCTCGCACCACCGGGCTATGTGGATAGTCTTGCAGCACCGTACTTGGCATCTTCTGCAGGGCG
>JBDSEJ010000226.1:0-2267 GCA_039920105.1 Candidatus Nitrotoga sp.
GTTCGGCCGCTGAGCGGAACCACTTGACCGCTTCCTGGTCGTTCTGTGTAACGCCCTGGCCATTGCCGTAGCTTACACCAAGCTTAAATTGTGCATTTGAATGCCCTTGCTTGGCAGCCATTTGAAGCCATTTCACAGCTTCCGGGTAATTTTGCGCAACAATTTTCCCATCAAGATAAATTCCACCAAGGATGTGCTGGGCGACTACATCACCCTGTTCGGCAGCCAAACGAAACCACTTTATTGCCTCTTGATAGTTCTGTGCAACGCCTTGCCCGATGGCGTAACTTATGGCAAGGCTGAACTGTGCTTTTGCATGCCCCTGTTCGGCAGCTGAGCGAAACCACTTTACCGCATCCTGGTAGTTCTGTGTAATGCCCTGGCCATTGCCGTAACTTACTCCAAGATTAAATTGTGCATTATCAAGTCCTTGCTTGGCGGCCAGTTGAAACCACTTTACCGCTTCTGAAGTGTCTTGTGTAACGCCTTGCCCGTGAAGAAATATTTCACCAAGCTTGTTTTGTGCCGTTGCATCACCTTGCTTGGCAGCTAAGTGCAAAGATTCATTAACCTGCGCATATTTTCCTACTGCTTTTTCTTCTTCGGGATGTGCTTTGGCCAAGCCACTGCTTATTGACAATATTACTGCTATATAGAAAATCCATTTTTTCATTATTTTCTCCAATAAAAATTATTACTCATACTTTGTATTAAAACTACGTCGCTTCAGTTTAGCGCTCACCTAGTCAAAGATTTGGGCAGTTCCATCATGTCTGCATATTGGTTTCTTTTTTGATCATTATAATGACATTCAACAAGCGTATGTACACAGAGATGCATGTCGCTTAAGGCAGCGCCGAACAAATTATAATGTTCAGAATTAAAATAGATGAAAAATAATTCTTTACCGAGATATGCAAATTATTGTTCACCATATTACTTTCCGGAAGATGGTGCAATTTGATTGGCATGGCGGCGTCAGGTATGGCTTCGTATCCCAGTACATCTGTTTTATTGTGGGTTACTGGGTTTGTCATCTATGATGAATGAAGTGTTTCATGACACATGGTGTTTATTCAAGCGGAGTGGCCTTAGTGGAGTCAGCGTGAAAAGTGACGAATGCATTTGTTGCTTCATGAAATTGACTCCACGTGAGTAGCTTAGAATTTAGGTGCGCTAACTTAACAATTTTATGATCTGCAGCGCATTCAGAAGGAATGGCCACAATGACCGTTTACAAGAACAGCTTGCCCCAATTTGCTCGCCATTTCTGGCTGACGCTGTTCGTTCTCATCGTTTTCGTTGCAACTTATATTGTGTATGTTTGGGCAGAAAGGGAGATTGATCGCTTAAACAATGCGCGTCAGTATTCGTTTTTGCTGGCTGACCAATTGCGCCAGTCGTCTGATGACCGGACACGTATGGTCCGCATCTATGTGGTGACCGGAGACCCCATTTATAAAAAACACTATCAGGAAATCCTCGATATTCAAGATGGCAGGAAGCCTCGTCCCATCGACTACCAGAATATCTACTGGGATATCGTGCTGGGCGACAATCAACGTCCGCGGCCGCCGGGACTGGCGATTTCTTTGCTGGAGTTGATGCGAGGAGCGGGTTTTACTGACGTGGAGTTCGCTAAGCTGGTGGAGGCCAAAACCAATTCGGATATGCTCACGCGTACCGAATTTGCCGCAATGGAGCTGGTCGAATTGAGCAACCCGCCGACCGAGGCAAATCGCATCAAGGCAGCCTTGATGCTGCATGACGCAGCCTACAGCCAAGCCAAGGCCAGCATTATGCGGCCGATTAGCCAATTTCAAAGCATGATGGGCCAGCGTACGCTGGAGGCCGTTTATACCGCAAAAACCTTTGCCACACTACTGTGTGCGACCTTCATTTTGTTGGGCTTGTTGCTGGCATGCCTGTTCTGGAAATTTCAGCGGAACTTGCATGCAACCCTTGGTGCTTCAGTGAACGAGCTACATACCCGCATCGCCCACCTTTGCAGTGGAAATTTTTCATCCGTCATTTCGGTCGCCAAAGGCATGGAGAACAGTGTGCTGGATTGGTTGTCGGAAACCCAGATCAGCCTGGCCAGAATTGATGCCCAGCGCAAGGAAGCTGAAGAAAAAAACCAACGTCTGACCAAGCTTTACGCCGCTTTGAGCAAGTGTAACCAGGCTATTGTGCGCTGTACCAGCGAGGAGGAGTTGTTCGCTCAAGTCTGCCGCGTTGTAGTGTCTTTCGGTGGCATGGATATGGCA
>JBDSEJ010000227.1:0-2684 GCA_039920105.1 Candidatus Nitrotoga sp.
GTCTCGGCCTTTGAGGCAGGGGGAGCGTCCACTCTCTTCACTCCAAAAGAACTGGGTTTTCAGACGAACAAGCATTACGACATAGTCGTTGATATCACCAGCAGAAAAACCAAAAAACTTGGCCTAAATGCCTCACCCACCGCCGTAGATCGACACGATGTCAAAGTTGTTTTCGAGGTGGTGTGGAATACGCTTGCGTTCATGAATTCGAAAAGCTTCTCGGATACTCCGCTTGCTGGACGCACTGTTGGCTACGCGGGAAAATTCCGCCAGTTCGAAAAGTTAATTGAAGAGTTTTCCCGTAGCCCGGAGGCTCCCAGTGCACCTTAACCCATCATTCGAGCGGACCTCTTGCATAAAGCCGTGCGAGGCCGCTCAATCCAAACGTGTGTGCTGGATTAGGCGGGTGGCACCGCTAAAGGTCTGAACGGTGAATGACAAGGCGGACAAGTGAAGAGAGCAGGCATTACATCTGACAACATCTGATTTTGAAATTTCTACGATGGAGAGAATTTTGAAACATGCATATTTGAACACCGCCGTCATCTCAATTGTTTGTAGCCTTTTTTCCGGCTGCACTTCGCAGCAGCTTTATAGCATTAGCCAAGATTATCAGCGTAACCAATGCCTACACCTACTTGACAAAATTGAAAGTGACAGATGCTTGAGCAAGGTAAACATAAGCTATGAGGATTACAAGCGAGAAAAAAATTCGGGCGCCAAATAGCCAATATTAGCGTGGCTTCCCTATCACTAGTGTCCGGTTAAATTGAGGTATCCCTGCTGGGAAGCCACTGTTAAAGAGGGTTTTGAAGGATTCATGGGTGTCCACGATTTGAATTTCAGATTACGTATTTACGATACTTTCAGGTTTTTACAACTGGGGGTGGCGCATGAACGTGGGCAAGACGCTGTTTGCGCAAGTCATGGAATACGTGCCATGGAAGAACTTTGGACGCATTATCGAACGTCACAGTGGCGACGCGGGTGTGCGCACTTTGGACTGCGCCGATTTGTTTCGGGTGATGGCCTTCTCGCAATTGACGTGGCGCGAGTCATTGCGCGACATCGAGGCTTGCCTGACATCCAATCAAGCCAAGCTGTTTCATATGGGATTGAAGGGTGCGCCAGCCCGCTCTACGTTGGCGGATGCCTTGAACAATCGGGACTGGCATATCTATCACGCACTGGCCATGCGACTGATATTGCGTGCGAGGGAGCTTTACATCAAAGAGCCAATGGCCGTCGAGCTCGACACCACGGTTTACGCGCTGGATGCCACCACCATCGACCTTTGCTTGAGCCTGTTCGACTGGGCGCCGTTCCGTTCGACAAAGGCGGCGGTGAGGATGCACACGTTGCTGGACTTGCGCGGTGCGATTCCTGCGTTCATCCATATCAGCAACGGCAAGATGGGGGATGTCAGCGTACTCGATATATTGCCCATCGAGGCCGGTGCCTTTTACGTCATGGATCGCGGCTATCTGGACTTTTCCAGGTTGTACAAAATGCATCAGGCAGGCAGCTTCTTTGTGACTCGCGCGAAACGCGGCATGAACGCCCGGCGCGTGTACTCGGCCAAGACCGACAGGACTACAGGTGTGATTTGCGATCAGGCGATCGCGCTGAACGGCTTTTACGTGTCGAAGGATTATCCCGAACATTTGCGGCGTATCCGTTTTAAGGATCCGGAATCTGGCAAGACGCTGGTCTTCCTGACCAACAACACGACCTTGCCACCATTGACTATCGCCGCGCTGTACAAGAGTCGCTGGCAAGTGGAACTGTTCTTCAAGTGGATCAAGCAGCATCTGCGCATCAAGCGTTTTTTGGGCACGAGCGAGAACGCAGTCAAGACGCAAATCTGGTGCGCCGTGTCCACCTACGTGCTGATCGCCATTGTTAAAAAGGAGCTTCAATTGGATGCCTCGCTCTACACTTTGCTACAGATTCTGTCGGTGTCTATTTTTGAGAAAACCCATATTTCATGCGCCTTGCAGGTCAATGCCACCAGAGCTATTGCAACACCCGTCGATAACCAAATGAATTTGTTTGATTTTTAACCGGACACTAGTGATGATGTATATAAGGTGTTAATTTTGCGTTTGCGCCGATTTGAAGAACAGCTTGCGGGCGCTTTATAAATACAGCTAAAGCGGGTGAAGCACGGTTTAGCTCAAGCTATCCGGGTTTTTTATTTTGCACGAGGGAGTACGTTATGCCAGAACAGCCCAACCAAACAGAACATTCTTATCAGCTTGAAACACTCGCAGTTCACGCAGGTATTAAACGCAGCCAATTTAATGAACATAGCGAAGCCATGTTTCTTACGTCAAGTTTTGTGTTTGATAGCGCGGCCCAAGCCGCTGCACGCTTCATCGGCGACGAGCCGGGCAATATTTATTCTCGTTTCACCAATCCTACAGTCACCATGTTTGAAGAACGTCTGGCCGCGCTGGAAGGCGCAGAGCAATGTGTGGCTACGGCGTCAGGTATGTCGGCGATTTTAGCGTGCTGCATGGGTTTGCTGAAAAGCGGGGATCACATCGTCGCTTCAAGAAGTCTATTCGGTTCTACGGTAAATTTGTTCGGTACCATCTTCAAACGTTGTGGTGTCGATACAACCTTTGTTTCTGCCACCGATGTGAACGAGTGGGAAGTTGCGGTACGACCTAACACACGGC
>JBDSEJ010000228.1:0-1619 GCA_039920105.1 Candidatus Nitrotoga sp.
TTATTATGTGCGTGCTGCTTGCTACCTGGGGTAAGTGGCGCACAACAACAAACCATAATGGTTTTTGGCGATAGTCTTTCAGCAGCGTATGGCATTCCACGGACATCGGGCTGGGTCAACCTTTTGCAGCAAGAATTAGAACGCAGCAATCCACAATATAAAGTAGTTAACGCCAGCATCAGCGGCGAAACGGCCAGTGGCGGACGGCAACGCATTACCCAAGCTTTGCGTCAGCACTCCCCCAGCATTGTCATTCTGGAACTGGGTGCCAATGATGGCCTGCGCGGCAAGCCTATTGCCGATATTGACAAAAATCTCAGCGCTCTTATTCAACAATCACTCAAAGGCAACAGAAAAGTATTGCTAGTGGGAATTCAGTTACCACCCAATTACGGCAAAAATTACACCGATCAGTTCAAGGCGATCTATTCCCGACTAGCACAACGCCACAAGGTGGAGCTGGTTCCATTCATACTGGCAAATATTCCTCCGGAACAATTTCAGCCCGACAACTTGCATCCTACAGCGTCGGCGCAAGCGCAAATCCTCCAAACTATACTTGCCAAATTGACACATCTATTAAAAACGAACGATTTATAAAGGAATTGTGCTTAACGAAGTTTAATCCCAGCCTGCGTAAACAAACCCGGAAAAGCGCTGACCATTCCCGCTCCGAAACGCTTGGCAAGCCGCTCTGCGATTCCCTCATGGGTAGTAAAATCGACAATCCCCTCTGCCTTAATCACATCGCGCGCCACACTTTCCATATTACCCATGTCATCCGCCAAGCCCAGCTCAATGCTCTTTTGGCCGGTCCAGATCAAACCACTGAACATATCTGGTGATTCCTTCAGACGCTGGCCGCGACCTTGTTTCACTACATCAATAAACTGTTGGTGAATTTCGGCAAGCATATTTTTAGCATGTTCCTGCTGCCCAGCATTAGTTGGCGAAAATGGGTCCATGAAACCCTTGTTCTCCCCTGCCGTCATCAAGCGACGCTCCACGCCCAGCTTGTCCATCGCACCAGTAAATCCGAAACCATCCATCAACACACCGATGGACCCAACCAGACTCGCTTTATTGACAAAAATCTTGTCCGCCGCCACCGCCACGTAATAACAGCCGGAAGCACATATATCCTCAATCACAACATACAAAGGGATCTTTGGGTACTTGGCACGTAAACGGCGGATTTCATCATTAATATAACCTGATTGCACCGGACTACCACCGGGGCTATCCATTCGCAGAATCACCCCTTGCGTGTGGCTATCCTTGAATGCATCCTGCAGGCTGGTCATCACGCTGTCTGCGTTGGCTGTGGTCTCTGCCGAGATCACGCCATGCATATCCACCAGAGCGGTGTGATTGCCGCTTAACGGCGAATCGGATTTGCCTATCCATCCCATAAACAAAAATAGCAAAATACACAGGTAGCCAAAAGTCAGCACCTTGAAAAATATACCCCAATGGCGCGCCCGGCGCTGCTCCTGAAGGGCCGACATAGCTAGCTTCTCCAGCACGCCACGTTCCCAGTTGCTATTTTGTTCTGACATAATTATTCCTCAATAAAAACTGCACCCAGTATATCAGGCGTATTCTTTAAACCATGCACG
>JBDSEJ010000229.1:0-2214 GCA_039920105.1 Candidatus Nitrotoga sp.
ATCATGGCCATATTATTACTGTTTTTAATGCTAAATGGAATTACATCCATTTTTGCCATGCATCTACGGCATGTAAAACCACTAAAAGTTCAACAAATATTTTGGCTGTATCTATAAGGGATCCAGCACCACGTTTCAGATTTTTCCTGGTGGGTGTGGTTCTGTCACGTCAGCTTGTTTCTAACGCTACAGAACCAATTTGCTACCCTTTCGGCGCCATTTACAAATCAAAAATCGGACAACCAAGTACTCATCCCGAAAATATTAAACAATATTCGCTGATTCGATCATTTGTTAAGCATTTCTTAAAAATAAATGTTGAGCGCGCTCAATTTAGCGAAGAAATTGTCGTTAAGGCTAACAAGTAATTCTAATGTATTGTAATACTCTGCATTAATGAACAAAAAATAGTTATCTATTAATGAGATACGTATACAACTATTTTTAGTTGTATGTATTCAGAAAATCTCCAAGGAGGAATTTGACGCGAAATTTTGGGTATATTTTGTTGTCAGCATTTTGTGCTTGAGGCTTGCCGCCATGGGATGTAGCAGTGCAGATTAATAAGGAATATTAATGAGAATCCAAAATGGTTTTAGCCTGATTGAATTGATGGTCACTGTAGTAATTATTGCTATTCTTGCAGCTATCGCTATACCCAGCTACCAAAATTATGTCGTCAAAGGCAATCGAGCTGCCGCACAGTCATTCATGATGGATCTGGCAAATCGCGAGAAACAATATTTGTTGGATGCCAGAACCTATGCTGATTTTGCTACATTAGGGGTGTCGGCACCCGCTAATGTCAGCAAACATTACAATATTGCAATAGTTCCAGTTGTAACACCACCGAGCTTTGTAATAACAGCCACCCCATACAGTAGCCAACAAACCAACGACGGCTCATTAACACTGGGGAGTGACGGTAGCAAAGGCCCCGCCGCCAAGTGGTAGCAGACAAACATGAAAAGCCTTCGCCTAAATGAATTTGGTTTTACTCTCGTCGAACTGCTGGTGGCTGTCGGAGTGCTGGGTATACTGGCTACTTTAGGAACGAGTGGATTTCAATCTCTCATCCAAAGTCAACAGGCAAAGAACGCGAGCTTTGAATTATTTTCCAGTCTCAGTCTGGCAAGAAGTGAGGCCATTAAACGCAACAATCCTGTCACCCTAACTCCAACTGACTCAAGCAATTGGGGGAAAGGCTGGACAATAACACACACAGACGTGGCAACTTCAGCAATTACAATCATAAAATCACAATCCGAACTGAAAAAACTAGCCATATCCATACCCCAAAATCCCACCAGCGTTACCTACGCTAAAAATGGCAGAATAATGTTTCCGACGTCTCCCCCTGTTTTTTCGCTTGATGTCTCAACACCCCTAACTGCAAATCCTCGCTGCATCACAATCGAACTAAGCGGGATGCCACGCGTGAAAAAACCAATAAACGAAACATGCTGATGACGCATCGCCAAAAAAATATTGGTTTCAGTTTGATCGAGGTGCTGATTACCATCGTAATCCTGATGATAGGATTGCTGGGATTGGCTGGCTTACAGGGCAGAGCACTAACATCACAATTGGAATCTTACCAACGTTCACAAGCATTAATCCTGCTGAAAGACATTGAAAACCGCATTAATGCCAATCGTAAAAATGCTGCAGATTATGTAACAACAACTGCGCTGGGTGTAGGGGCTAATTGCTTGGTAGCGGTGAACCCCGCGAGCGCTGTCTCCGGTGCGGATAGGAATGAATGGTGCAATGCGCTTATGGGCGCCGCTGAAGAGCAAAGCGGAGTTTCAGCAGCGGGAGCGATGATAGGTGCACGTGGCTGTGTTTATCAAATCGCCTCGCCCGCAAGCGGAGTTGCAACGCCGTATCTGGCTGTAGTTGCATGGCAAGGACTCAACAACACCAAAGCCCCTGACGTTAGTACAGCCACCTCAGCCGGGCAGTGCGGAAATGGCCAATATGGCGATGAGTCTTTGCACCGAGTGGTTACGTTGCCCATCTCCATAGCAGATTTGAATTAATATGAACCCATCTGTTTACACGAGAACTTTCACAAACCGTGCATTACAGCGAGGCATGTCGCTGATCGAGCTAATGATTTCCATCACAATCGGACTCCTGATCCTTTCAGTTTTGGTCACTCTGTTCGTCAATCAGAGCAATACTCGCACTGAGCTAGACAAGTCCAATCGT
>JBDSEJ010000230.1:0-2179 GCA_039920105.1 Candidatus Nitrotoga sp.
TGTGCGATGATCTTCCGCCGCCGCGTCTCATCGTCCCACTCCGCACTTTCAGGCCACTCGATAACGCCGGGGGCAATCGCGTTAACGCGAACCTGAGGAGCCATTTCCTGCGCCAGCGCACGCGTGAGGGCCGCCAGCCCCCCCTTTGCTATGCTGTACAACAGGTAACCTTGCATGGGTCGTTCGGCATGAATGTCTACAATGTTGACAATGGCGCCGTGGTTGTGGCGCAGCTCTTTCGCTGCCGCCTGTGCAAGCAGCAGCGGAGCTTTCAGGTTCGTGCCTATGAGATCGTCCCAATTTTGATCATTAACCTCGCCCAGTGACGTAGGAAAAAAACTGGAAGCATTGTTAACCAGCGCATCAAGCCGCCCAAAGTGATTGATAGTTTTCTCTACCAGGCGGGACAGAGCTTGTGTGTCCAGCAGGTCGGCCTGTAAATGCAGCACAGAGTCGGGACGCACGGTTTGCAACTCGGACTGCAAAGCCAATGCATCTTGCTCGGAAGAACGGTAGTGCAGCGCGATGTTAGCCCCCGCTGCGTGCAGCTTGCGGCAGATAGCTGCGCCCACGCGTTTTGCCCCACCCGTCACTAAAACCACTTTACCTTGCATGGCGCTCTCCACTAAACTTACGGTTTGCAATTTAACACATCCCCATCGCTCAATCATGTCCTCACTGCCCTTGCCATCCCCCGAAGCTCAGGCGCATAGCGATCAACTGCGTGATCTGATTCATCAGGACATCGTGCGGCAGGGAGGATGGATCCCATTTTCGCGGTTTATGGAGTTAGCGTTATATGCACCGGGAATGGGCTATTACAGTGCCGGGGCACGCAAGTTTGGCGCGGCCGGGGATTTTGTAACCGCGCCGGAAATTTCATCGTTATTTGGTCGGGCATTGGCGCGACAATTAGTTGAAATTATGGCGCAAAGCACCCCGCATATTATCGAGCTTGGTGCAGGGAGCGGCAAGCTGGCTGTTGATATATTGAGCGAGCTGGAACGGCAGAATAGTTTGCCCGAGCGTTATGACATCCTTGAAGTAAGTGCCGACTTGCGCGAGCGGCAACAAGCATTGCTGCAAACGCGCTTACCACATTTAATTAACCGGGTGCATTGGCTGGATACGCCTCCGGATAGCATTTCTGGAGTGCTGGTCGCCAACGAAGTGTTAGATGCTCTACCGGTGCATTTGGTACGTTGGAGTGATGCGAAAGTTTACGAACGCGGCGTGGCTATCAAAGAAGAAAAGTTTGTGTGGCAGGAACGTCTGCCGGAAAGCTCAATGTTGCTGGAGATTGCGCAACAGATCAAGGTGCCTGATGACACGCTCAGTGAGGTGTCGCTTGGCGTACGTGGCTTGGTCAGCAGCCTGAGCGAGCGTTTGCATAAAGGTATGCTGCTATTTATTGATTATGGTTTTGGCGCGCGCGAGTACTATCATCCTCAGCGCGCACAGGGTACTTTAATGTGCCACTACCGCCATCATGCACATGACGATCCGTTTTTCTTGCCTGGCTTACAGGACATTACCGCGCATGTAGATTTCACCGCCGTAGCGGAAGCGGCAATTGATGCAGGATTGCACCTGCATGGGTATACAACACAAGCCTATTTCCTGATTAACAGTGGAATTACTGACTTACTGGCGGAAACCGACTCTGAAAATATTCGTGACTACCTGCCGCTTTCCACACAGCTGCAAAAGCTTACTAGCCCAGCTGAGATGGGTGAGTTGTTTAAAGTAATTGCTCTGGGTAAGGGGGTGGATATGCCTCTATGTGGCTTTGTGTCGGGTGATAAGTCACGTTTATTATAAAACCACCTATACCAGATCGAAATGGCAGCTGAATGTTGGGTTATCAGCCAACGGGAGAAGGATCCGACTTAAATTCTCGGTGCCAGCATGCTGTATTACACACGCCGAATTTGGATTTATACTGAATTTCAGTTTTTATAAGATATCTTGATGAAGCCACATAACCTCTTAATTTTTCTGTGTGTTGGGTATATAAGCTTGGCACAGGCGGAATTATATAAAAAAATCGATGCTGATGGGCATGTGACTTACTCCAGCGAGCCTACAAAAGGCTCTAAAAAACTTGACCTCGCATCACCGAATATCATCCCGCCTCCAGTGCGTGCACGCAATAACGCTACGCCTTCCGATTTCCATA
>JBDSEJ010000231.1:0-3294 GCA_039920105.1 Candidatus Nitrotoga sp.
GCGGAAGGCTGCCACCGCGGCGGCGGATGCCTGATCGACCGGAAAAGTGGAGGGGGGCAGGAGGGCTGCCAGTTTTTTCTGCCAGTCGGCGGGTTGCCACCCGGCTTCCGTACCCAGGCTCATGAGATTTTTCCTTTGTTCCGTCCCGTCGAGACCTGAATCCTCCATGACACTGCGATACAACCGGAGGCGGACGGGCAAGGCCGGGTGCTCCTGCTTATTTGTGCTTTCGGAGTGGAGGGCGATGGCGATGGCCCGACGGAACAGGGACAGAGCTTCCTCCGGCTTTTCGAGTTTATGGAGAAGGATGGCGAGGTTGCTGAGGTCTGAGGCGACTTGCGGATGGTCATTTCCGAAGATCTGCCCGTCGATACGGAGGGCGCGTTCCCTGAGCGGTTCGGCTTCGTTGTATCGGTGAGTGGCCTCGAATAGTGAAGCGAGGTTGCTGAGGACGGTGGCGACGTCCGGATGGTCTTTTCCGAAGGCCTGCCCGTCGATGCTCAGCGCGCGTTCAATGATCGGCTCGGCTTCCACAAAACGATTGGTGGACTGATAGAGCTGCGCGAGGTTGTTGTATTGTTATGGTTATATTACTCAGCTCAGATTTTTTTAATGGGCGCTGAATTTACGCGAATATACTCTTATACGTTGGGATCGCTCAAAGGGCAGCCAACACCACCATTGACAACCATTTGACCTGTGAAAAAAAGCCTATCATTACTAGATCATTTGATTAATTAAGCAATGCAAAATGACATCCCCAATATACTTCTTGATAAAAACAATATAATCTCAAGCGACCGTATAAATATTGAAGATGCTCCTGTAGTGCGCATTCATAGTTTTCCGCCAATTGAAAGTGCCAATTCAAACATCCTAATCCTCGGCACAATGCCAGGAAAGGCATCCTTGCAAGCACAGCAATATTACGCACATCCGCGAAACGCATTCTGGGAAATCATAAGCGAAATTCTTGGCGTCAATGCCTTAAATTCTTATAAAGCAAAGACTTCATCAATTGTTAGAGCAAGAATTGCACTGTGGGATGTTTTGAAGTCATGCTCTCGTGAGAGTAGTCTAGATTCTGATATAAACAATAACACAATCATGCTTAACGATTTTGCAAGCTTTTACAACAATCATTCGCATATTCATAGAGTGTATTTTAATGGAGCCAAGGCAGAGAGTTTGTATATGAAACATGTACAACAATTCCTTCTAAACTCCTTGAATATCGAATATATCCGCCTGCCTTCAACAAGCCCAGCTAATGCCGCATTTTCCTTTAATGAAAAACTGGGCGCATGGAAATCAATAACATCTTGATAAACGTTCTATTAAGTTCGTTACCGAACAGATTTTTCTTTAATTCAGGAAGACAATTCTCAAACTTATTAATATTAGTCAGCACACCGTATCTATGATTTTGCTAAACCTCAATTTTTTAGGAGTCACCACCACAAAAATCCTCACCTTTCATGAAAATACAATCTCAAATCAATATCCACCGATTAGAAGTCGTACTTAATAACCTATTAACCAACAAAAGAAAAAGGAATACTCATGAATACAACAAGTTTTTTTAAAATACAAATCTTTGCAATAATATTTGCTGCAATTACTTCTCCCCTAAGTGCAATTGCTGGGCAGCAAAAGATAGAATTTGCCTTGGGTACGTATGAAAAAATATCTTATACCAAAGAAACATGTCTTCCATTTAAGATAGGTGGCACTATTACTGGGATAGGGACTGGGTCGATTACTAATAAGAACAAAAACAAAAGTCTAGGTTTGCTTATTCTGAAAGCCGATGATTGCATAACTCCGTTGAATATGGAGTTTACTCGTTTTCATTCAGATGGAAATTTGACGCTTACTGCTGGTAAGGGCAACAAAATCATGGCCGAATATTCTGTTGACTTTATTTTGACCGAAACTGAATCAGTTTATAAATATGAAAATTTTAATCTCAAAAATATCCGAGGAACCGGTGACTTCGAGGGTGTAAGCGGATCGGGCACCGCGGGGGGAACTTCTAATATCCAAACGGGACTAGGTTTCGTTGAAGGTATATTAAATATTTCCAACTAAGCGTAAATTTGTTATAAGATTTTGCGTAAGCCAATTTATAAATATTTTTCCATGGCCGTCTATTTCTTTCAAATACGCAATTCGAATTTGACGGCCCTCCACAGAGCGGCTTAATTCCTGTAATCGATGACATCTAAAAGTTGATAAATTTGTCGTAATCCCGAGACCATAAAATTTTCTCCGATTTAAATTTTTTATTCAGTCATACATTAAATACCTTTTTTCTTAAAAAATATTCAGATAGCTTCTAAACTGTTAATTATTTGCTGATTAACGGAATAAAAATCATATTGCCTGCACGTTGCACGAGTAAAGCGGCACGCAAGCTTACTTCAGCCATCACAGTACGAAACTGCTTCATGCTGGATATACGTTGGCTGTTAATGGCTATAATAATGTCTCCAGGTTGAATGCCGGACTCTGCCGCAATACCTTCAACTGTATCAACCACTATATAGCCATCTGTGTGCAGCATCTGTCGTTCATTTGGATTAAGCTCATGCATGGTCAAGCCAATTTTGTCCGGTGCAATCCCCTTATCCATCAGTCTCGGTTTGGGTAATGATTTTAGGTCAGCATCTGCATCTCCGAGTGTGGCTACTATGTCTGTTGCTGCCCCACGACGCCATACGCTAAGTCGTGCAATTGATCCAGGCGCGGCGTTAGCAACTATGCGAGCCAAATCACCTGCATCCGCTAGTTCTTTACCATTAAATTTCAGAATAATATCTCCGATCTCAAGGCTGGCTCGCGCTGCCGGGGTAGCCCTCCCTATAGTAGTAATCAGTGCACCGCCTGCCTTTGTCAGCCCAAAGGAGCTGGCATGTTCCGGGCTTACGTCCTGAATGGTTACACCAAGCCAACCACGTTTAACGGTACCATGCTTCAATAGCTCATCCTTTACCTTTATTGCAAGGTCGATCGGAATCGCAAAAGACAAGCCCATATAGCCTCCGCTGCGGCTATAAATCTGTGAATTGATACCAACAACTTCACCATTTAAATTAAAAAGCGGCCCGCCAGAGTTACCTGGATTGATTGGAACATCAGTTTGAATAAATGGTGTCGTATTCTCGCCGGGCAGGCTGCGTCCCATGGCACTGACAATGCCCTGAGAAACCGAGTTGGCAAAACCGAATGGCGATCCAATTGCAACGACCCATTCGCCAACCTCAAGCTTTGAGGTATCACCAAGACTAACTA
>JBDSEJ010000232.1:0-6710 GCA_039920105.1 Candidatus Nitrotoga sp.
GTTTGGTCGGAGGTAATATTCTTGATGCGCTCGCTGGACGACGTGACGAGGTGGAAGTGTTCGCGACCAACAGCGCCGCTTCGGGGTGTTTCCTGGAGGATTTCGACGGCGTTTTTCTTACGCCACAGACGCTGCCGGACACACTTGCATTCGAGGCGCGATTTGTCGAAGTTTTTGATGAGTTGCAGCCGGATCTGGTAATCCCCTGTCGCGATGACGATGTGGTGTTTCTCGCTGAGTTTGGCCGGAAGCGGCACGATCTTGCGAACCGGCTTCTGTGCGGTTCGCCGGAATTCAGCAGAGTGGCCCACGACAAGCACCTGAGCTGGCGTTTTAGTATAGAGAATGGGCTACCGTTCGCCCCTACCCTGGCAACCCCAGCGGGCCGACAGGAAACCCTGGAATTCGCGGAGAATCATGGTTTTCCGCTGCTTGTGAAGCCTCTTGTGGGTTTCGCGTCCCGTGATGTCTGGTTGGTCATGGACGAAGCCCAGTTGCTGCGAGCTGCGCAAAGGCCCGGTTTCCTGATCCAGCACTTTCTCGGCCAAGGTGCGTCTGTCGCTTCAGCATGGAGCTCTTTCGTGGCGGATGGTCTGCCCCTGTTTCATTCATTCGAGGGGCTGAAGCACTCGATCCAAATCATGATCGGTCCGGGTGGGGAATGCGCCGGAGTTTTCTGTTCGGTCAACGTGAACCGGTATGGCACCAGCCTCAGTCTTGAGCGTCATGACGACCCCGATGCCATCGAGCTTGGGCGCCGGTGTGCAGAGGTGTTGGGTGCTGCGGGCTGGCGCGGACCGGTCAATATCCAGTGCCAGAAGACCCCTGGGGGTACTATATACATATACGAGTACAATGCGCGCTTTTCGGGCGCGACTGCGGCCCGGTGCTGCATGGGCTATGATGAAGTCGGACTCGTGATCTCCCTGTTCACGGGGAGGCGGATCACGCCGCCAGTAGTGGTCCCTGGATCTGGGAGCGTGACACGGGTCGCCCTGGATCGGATGGACAATCAGCAAGTGAATAGTTCGTTGATTCGAAGCGGGTCGTGGTTAAAGGGGCATAAATGAATGGTGCGGGGATTGTTTCCAGAACAATATCAAAGTGGCCGTGTCGGCCGGCGGGCGTGCTGCGAGTGGGCTATGTCATTGGCGAGGGAATAGGCGGGGAGGTCATTCCGGTCGCATTGGATATTCTACGGGCAGTGTGCGACAGGTTCGGCTTAAGGTTGGAATTGCGCCAAGGCGGTTTGATCGGGACACCTGCGCTTAAAGCCTCGGGGTCAGCCTTGCCCCGTGAGATGGTGGATTTCTGCAAGTCTATCTTCGCCGAGGATGGTGCCGTGTTGTGCGGGCCCGGCGGTAGTCGCTTCGTCTACGAGTTGCGCACCGAATTGGATCTGTACTGTAAATTT
Organism: Candidatus Nitrotoga sp.; assembly: GCA_039920105.1. Taxonomy (GTDB): domain Bacteria; phylum Pseudomonadota; class Gammaproteobacteria; order Burkholderiales; family Gallionellaceae; genus Nitrotoga. Next base: position 1,415 of record JBDSEJ010000232.1, read on the forward strand.
ACGCCGCTCATACCGCTCGCCGCGCTTCGGGATGCCGCTTTGCTGAAGCCAGAAAGGCTCGATGGAGTGGATATTCTTGCAGTACGGGAAAATAGTGGCGGGCTTTATTTCGGCGAATCAACATTATGTTCAGAACCCAATGGTGATCGTCAGGTGACCCATCGTTTCGGATATTCGGTCTTTCAAGTGAGGCGTATTCTCGCAAGCGCGTTTGCCGCAGCGCGCTGCCGACGCGGCAAGCTTTGCGTCACCACAAAGCCCGGCGGCATTCCGGCGATCAGCGACTTGTGGCACGAACAGGCGGAACTGCTGGTCGAAGAGGGCGGGGTCGAGCTCTCTTTTCTGGAAATCGACAATGCCGTTTATCAGTTGATTGCGAATCCTGGCGCGTTCGATGTCGTTGTCTCGCCCAACATGTTCGGCGATGTGCTGGCCGACAGCGGGTCGTTGCTTCTAGGCTCACGTGGTCTGTCCTATTCAGGCAATTTTGGTGCGGGGGGCAATGCGGTGTACCAGACCGGGCACGGGGCGGCCCACGACATCGCCGGACAGGATATCGCCAATCCGATCGGACAGGCGTTTTCCGTGGCGATGATGCTGCGCGAAAGCTTTGGGCTGCAGGAGGCTGCCGAGACGCTAGAGTTGGCCATTAGAGAGGTGACGGCGAGCGGTATTCGCACCGCCGACATCGCATCGGCGGGTAGCATCGTGGTCGGAACGAAGGAGATGGGACGGCGTATCGCGGAGGCGGTGGCGAGCGTCGGATCATCGTGATGACCGGGACCGCGCTGCTTCTGGTAGATATGCAGCAGGATTTTCTCCAGACTCAAGCCCTTCAGCCGGACGCAGGAACCCTCGTGGCGCGAGTAGCCTTGCTGCTTACCCGCTGTCGACAGGTGGGAATCCTTGTTTTTCACGTTCGCACTCTTGTCACTCAGGATGGCGGTAACAGGATGCCCCACTGGCGCCGCAACGGGGATCGGCGGTGTATCGAAGGTTCATCCGGTGCCGAGTCGCCTCCTGCCTTGCAGGCCCTGTTATCTGAGCGAGTTTATGCCAAACCCTACTTCAGCGCCTTTGGCAATCCCAGTCTGCACGAGGATTTGCGCCAAGCCGGGGTAAAAAGCGTGTTGGTGGCGGGGGTTCATACCCATGCCTGTGTTCATGCCACTGTTTTGGATGCCTATCAACTAGGTTACTCCGTCAAGTTGGTCGTGGATGCAATCGGTTCATATAACCCGCTCCATGCCGAACTCTCCCTTGCCCATCTTGTAGGCCGCGCCTGCGAGCCTGTAGAGGCCGCGGCCTTGTTTCCCGAAAACGACTTGCGCCCGCGTGATACCTTTTTCGCTGAAGGTGGCCGAGTCTTTCCGGTACGTTTCACGAACGGGTGTTGGCATGCCCCAGCTGGGCACGAGCTACTGGAAAACAGGGACGTCTGCGAATGGGGGCGCACGTCGGGGCGGGTGCCGATTGGCGGAGGTGAAGATGTCGCCACTGCGGCATTGCTTGCTGCGCTTGCCTTGGAAGCATGGTCAGGACTGACGTTAGGCGAACGCCTGAGCGTGCTGCAGTCGTGGCGGAGGGAGCTCGAGCGCAAAAGAAGCGTATGCGTGGATATATTGATCCGCGAAATCGGCAAGCCGCGCAGCGACGCCGAGGCCGAGTTCAGTTATGCGCTCGGGTTGCTGGATGAAACGCTGGATCGGGTCAAACGCGAGGCGTATGACGTCCTTTCGACCAATGTGTCTGTCCGTTACAGGGCGAGGGGCGTGATCGCGGTCGTGACGCCTTGGAACAACCCCCTTGCCTTGCCGGTGGGAAAAATTGCCCCGGCTCTGGCCTATGGCAACTCGCTCGTCTGGAAGCCTGCTCCGCAGGCGCCAGAATTAGTTCTTTTTCTGATTGAAACGCTACAAAAAGCCGGTTTGCCGGACAACTGCATAACGGTGGTGATGGGGGATGCGGAAACGGTCCGGGCTTTGCTGCGCCGTCCCGAGGTATCCGCCGTGTCCTTTACCGGTTCGGAGACGGCCGGCAACCAAATTGCCGGGATATGTGGACTGCGCGGCATCGCGTTGCAGGCAGAACTGGGGGGCAACAATGCCGCCCTGATCAGCGCTAATGCAGATATTGACAACTCGGCGGCAGAGCTGGCGATGGCTGCGTTCAGCTTTTCCGGCCAACGCTGTACCGCGCCCAGACGCCTGATTGTTGAGGAGACGGTCCGGGAACGGTTTTGCGAAGCACTGCTGGCTAACGTCCGTAAGCTGGTGATAGGTAACCCCGATCGGGCGGACACCCATATCGGGCCACTGATATCGATGCAAGACCAAGCTCGAATGGAGGCGCTGGTTGATGAAGGCTTAAAGGAGGGGGGGCGACTGCTTGCTGGAGGACGCGTTCCGTCTGTATTAAAGCACGGTTGTTGGTTCGCGCCGACCGTTTTTACCGATTTGCCGGAAGTATCTGAATTAGTACAGGAAGAGAGTTTTGGACCGCTGGTGGTCGTCCAAGAAGCGAGCAGTTTTAGGCATGGCATCGACCTTTGCAACCAGGTGCGACAAGGTTTGCGGGCGATTCTGTATTCGGGGGATGAATCTGAACAGGATATTTTCGTGAAGGAGGTAAAGGTAGGCGTGATACACATCAATATGGCCGCGAGCAGGATCGCGCCCGATGCGCCCTTCCTTGGCTGGAAGTCATCGGGGATGGGATTGCCCGAACATGGCCACTGGGACCGTGACTTCTACACTCGCACGCAGGCAGTCTATCGCTCTGGGCTGTTGGCTAAAAAATATGACAAATGAACGCATTCACGGCACATTCAAAAGTACTCCGTGAGTTTCTCCTTTTGGGACAGGCTATGTCCTAATAACTTTGCCCCTGCAAAAAGTAACTGTTAACTTTGATTAAAACTCAAGTTAAGGAGCAACGAAATGGAACAAGCCAAGAGCTAAAAGGTCGTTGTACACATTGTGGAGTACAGGCAAGAAGCATTAAGGCAAGTTCAAGGAGGCCATGCAACAACATGGCATCAAAGCTCTCGGAAAACGTAAATTTGTTGTTACCACGGACAGCAAGCACAGCTTGTCGATAGAGCCAAATTTGCTCAATCGCAACTTCCAACCCGAGCAGCCTGTTACGGTGTGGACTGGCAACATCACCTACATTCAATCTGACGAAGGGTGGCTATTTCTGGTGGCGGTGTTAGACTTTTACAGTCGACAAGTCGTTGGATGGAGCATGCAACCCCACCTGCAAACTAGCTTGGTGAACGATGCACTGCGCATGGCGTGGTTCAGAATAAAGCCATTAGCAGGTCTCAACTTCCATTCGCATCGCGGTAATCAGTATTGTAGCCATGCATTCCAACAAGGTCTAATTTAATACGCATGCAAATTTCAACGAGTCGCAAAGGGAATTGTTGGGACAATGCGCCGATGAAAACTGTGTGAATCGTTGAAAGTATGTAGAAGTAATCGATTGGCTAACGAATTACAACCATAAAAGACTTCATTCAACGCTAGGTTACATCAGCCTCATACGCTTTGAGTAAAACTGGTTTGCGGCAAAGTTAAAGGTTGCTGCATAATGAACGCGTTAATAATTCCGATATTCAGGGACAAGGTCACGTTGCGCCCTGTCCCGAATAATTGTAATAGGAATGTAGCAAATACAATAAGGGGTGCAACCTGTGCCCCAATATTTAACCAGCACGCTCTTCGTATATTAGCCGGGTTTACATACATGAAAAATGCCACCACTGAAGACGTGCTGTGTGCATTATTGGCCCAGTTGATCCAGCGTATGGCGACGGGTGACGAAGCCGCGCTCTCCCATTTTTACGACAGTACCCTGTCGCGCGTCTACGCTCTGGCACTGCGCATTTCGGGTCGTTGTGATCTGGCAGAAGAAATCTGCGTGGAAATTTATTGGCAAGTCTGGCGCGACGCGGCACGTTACGACAGCTCACGCGGCCAACCGCTGGCCTGGCTTTTGGTGATAACACGTAGCCGCGCGCTTGATGCTCTGCGGCGGCTGGATCGCATTGCGTAGTGCCCAGACCCAGAAATTTATCTCGACGGCGTGTCCTGCCCTGAGGGGTCCCCGCTCGATCAATTGATGCGGGCAGAACAGTCCGGCGCGATCGGACGTGCGCTCACCAAACTCACCCCGGTGCAGCGGCAAATGGTGGGGCTGGCTTTTTATAAAGATTTGTCACATCAAGAAATCAGCGACCAAACCGGGCTGCCGCTCGGCACAGTCAAATCTCATCTCAAACGCGCGCAAGACACCCTGCGCATTGCAATTTGTCATGCATGAGGCTCATATGAAAAACCACGACTCTCCCACTTTAAACGCTGTATTGATCGAAGCCTTGGCCGCTGCCACACCACCAGAAGCACCCACAGTGGAGGCCACTGCGCGGATGCACAAACAGCTTTTCCAGCGCATCCACGCGCTCAGCCCAGATTTCATTTTTGTACACAGCAACGAGGGCGAATGGGTGACTCTGCTGCGTGGCGTTGAATTCAAACGGCTGCGTCAGGATGGTGACCACTGTTCTTATCTGCTGCGCATGGCGGCGGGTAGCCGCATCCCTCCGCACGAACACGTGCTCGACGAGGAAGCCTTGGTGCTGGAAGGCGATGTTACCATCAACGAAGTGCTGTGCCGCAGCGGTGACTATCACTTTGCGCCGCGCGGTAAACCACACGGCTGGTTTACCTCGGAAGCTGGCTGTGTGCTGTTCGTGCGCGGTGGCATCGAAGCCCACGCGCATCGTTGATGCGCCTCTCTTGCATTGTCTTCACTGGTGCATTCTTCATCATGGCGGCCATGCCCGTTATTGCTGCTTCGAACGAACCTGCCACAAAGGAAATTTATGTAGCCCCCGCCTGGCTACCCGGCGGCCACCTGCAAACCATCTACACTAATCTCTTCATAACCACACCCCACGTCGACTTCCGCCGCGAACGGCTTGAGCTCGAAGATAGTGATTTTCTGGATTTTGACTGGATAGACGGCAACGCGAACGCACCCGTTGTCGTGCTATTCCACGGGCTCGAAGGTAGCTCGGCCAGCTATTATGCGCAGGGCTTGATGCACATCGTAAAAGCGCGCGGCTGGAACGGCGTTGTAGCGCATTTTCGCGGCTGCTCGGGCGAAGACAACCGTCTGCCGCGCGCCTATTTCGCCGGAGACAGCGCAGAAATCGAACGCATTCTGCGCCACGTCAAATCACGTCATCCCGACGCGCCGCTATACGCAGTTGGCGTCTCGCTCGGTGCCA